>CBDUBP010000025.1:0-15548 GCA_965365415.1 uncultured bacterium
ACGGGAAGAAATTGAAAAAAGGCGATGTAGCCGATTTCAAAGTGATCGAATTCAACAAGGAGTTCAAAAGGGTGGTGGCTTCACATACTGCAATTTTCCGTGAGGAAGAAGAGAAGAATGTAAGGTCACAGCAGGATAACAGTTCGAACAGGGATAACGCACAAGCGTCAACTTTGGGCGACAACAACGAGATCCTTGCCGGTTTGAAAGCCAAAATGGAAAAGAACGAGAAGAAGTAATTCTTTCTTGTAGATAATAGAAAGCCTCGCAGAAATGCGGGGCTTTTTTTATGGTCATGAGTCAAAACTAAAATTGAGAACGCCGCCAGGATATTATGAAAGCAAGTAGAGATAAGCCTTTAATAATCGATACTTATTAATAATTCTTTTTTTAGCAATAGGCGTAATTACAGATTTTGAGTTAAGGCCGTTGTGGCGACTACCATGGCTTTTAACATGTTATTCGTCTGCTATTTAAGCTGTTGAACGAGTACTTTATTAATATCTGGCAATTGATGTTAGTTTTAATTTAAAATGCCACCGCATGACAAAATTTTACTTCTTTCCGTTTCTATTATTCGGCGTCGGCGTTTGCGCGCAGGACATCACTTTTCCCGATCCTGATTTTAAGGCGCATCTTTTAAATTCGTCGGCGACCAGCAACATTGCAAGAAACCTTTCGGGACAATTTATTAAGATCGATTCCAACAGCGATGGAGAAATTCAGGTCGACGAAGCCGCACAGGTAGGAACATTGGTGATAAATGGCCAGCAACAGGTCGAAAATATCCAGGGAATTGAATATTTTGTCAACCTTGAAGTTTTTTATTCGTCCGGATCCGACATCGACAATGCAGATTTCACAGCGCTGACTTCGCTAAAGAAACTTTCTTTGATATCTAATGGATCAACTCAGATCAATATTGCAGGATTGACGAATCTGGAAGAACTTGATGTAAAATCGAACGAACTGACAACCATTGACCTGACCGGCTTGTCGGGACTAAAACAGTTCAACGCGACGGGAAACCCGCTGGCATCGCTCGACGTATCGCCGCTTGTTTCGGTGACGCACGTCGATCTTGAATATACCAATTTAACCTCACTGGATTTTTCCAACAGCCAAAGCATTCTCGACCTGATCTGTTCGGAAGGCGAATTGGAAAGTCTGAATATCAGCGGTTGCGGCCTTCTACAGCGAGTTATCGCCAGAACAAACAATCTGACGTCTATTGATCTGTCGAATGTTCCGTCGCTCGAAATACTGGTACTTGATGCAAACCCTATTTCCACGATAGACCTTTCGTCGGTGCCCGACATGAAGGAGTTACTCGTAAACGTTACCAATATTGCACACATCGATTTGTCACAGCTTCCGCTTTTAAAAGAATTCTATTGCAACTATACGCCGATGGAAGAACTCGACGTGACGCACAATCCCGCGCTTGAGCTGATCATGATGTCCGATACGAAGGTGCGGGAACTTGATCTTTCGCAGAACCCGGAGCTTTATTATCTGTTGCTTTTTAATTCACTTTTGCAGACGCTTGATGTCAGCAACAATCCCCAAATGGGCGTAATTCAAACCACCGGGAGTCCGCTGCTTAAGGTAATCAACATGAAAAACAGTTCGTCGGAATATGCACTTTCGATGGCTAACTGTCCGCAGCTTCAATACATCTGTTGTGACCAGACTGACATTCCCGCCGTGCTTTCGGCAATTGGAAGTGCGAGTCAAGGGATCAGTGTCAATTCTTACTGTTCACCAGGCAGCCTCGAATTGACACAGCTGACCGCAACGGCGATACTTGACGCGAACGGCGACGGCTGCAATGAGTCCGACATTGATTATCCGTATATAAATTACACGATAAACAGCGACCTTTATCCGTGGACGCAGATCGGAGGTTTAAACGGCAGTTCATTGATATCACTCACGCCTGCAACACATACCATTACACCGGTTCTTGAAAATCCAGAATATTTTACCGTGTATCCTGCTTCGGTGACGGTAACCGTGCCTTCGGAAGAGGAGTCGCTTACACAGATGTTTTGCATTACAACTTCAGTTAACATTGCCGATCTTGAAGTGAACATTTTTTCACAAACGGCGGCGGTTCCCGGATTCAATTCGCTGTACACTATCATTTATAGAAACAAAGGCACGCAGACCATGAGTGGAAGTGTGCAGGTGACCTATGAAGACGACGTGACAGATTTTATTTCCTCGGCGCAAGCTCCGTCATCGACTTCACCCGGTCTGGTTGTTTGGGACTTTGCAGACCTGACGCCGTTGGAAACGCGGACAATCATATTTGTAATGAATCTTAATACGCCAACCGATATACCATCGTTAAATGCAGGGCATCAGCTCGATTTTATTGCGCAGATCAATCCAATTCCCGGCGATGCGATGCCATTAGACAACATGTCGGGATTAAAGCAGGTTGTTGTCAACTCGGCCGATCCGAACGACATCACCTGTCTCGAGGGATCGGTTATTGGAACGGACAAAGTGGGCGAGTACGTGCATTATATGATCCGTTTCGAGAATGTCGGAACGTATCAGGCGACCAACGTCATTGTCAAAAACGAGATCGATGCGTTAAAGTTCGATATATCGTCGATCGTGCCACTTCATTCAAGCCATCCTTTTGTAACGACAGTCATAGGCAACACCATCACTTTTGCATCAGAAGGAATCAATCTTCCGTTTGAAGATGAAAATAACGACGGTTATATCGTCTATAAAATCCGCACGCGGAGCGATCTTTCTGCCGGCGATACGTTTGCTAACGATGCCAGGATTTACTTCGACTTCAATTTACCGGTTGTGACTAATACGGTGACAACGACAATCCAATTGTTGAATACTTTCGAATTTGATTACAGTCAATACATTACGATATATCCCAACCCTGCCAATGATGTCTTGAAGATCGAAGTGTCGGATGGCATCACGCCAAAATCTGCTTCCGTTTACAATATGATTGGGCAAAAAGTCATTGCTCTGACTGAATGGCAATCGGAGATCGACGTCACGCGTTTAGAGTCGGGAACTTATTTTATTAAGTTAGAGTCGGATAGGGGAAGTGTTATGAAAGGGTTTGTGAAACGATGATTGAGAAGGAAGCTGTCAGCTATCAGCTATAGCTATCAATTAATTTTTAAGGAATAAACCTTCAAAAACGGAATTATCAATTATCAATTATCAATCATCAATTATCCCGCATTTTATTATAAATTCGCTGCCAAACACCAGACATGAAAATTATTTTATCACTTCTTATCGTGCTTTGTGCATCGTCAGCAATCTCGCAAAATTCGTTCATGTATTTAAAAAACGGCGAGAAGATCACCGTAAAAGATACAAGTTTTTACAAAGTCGAATACCAGGGATTCATTAAATATAAAGAACTCAACGCCAAGGGAAAATTCTCTTCGAAGAAAATCGACATGAAAAAAATCGACCGGATCGAAACCTCGCACGGCGTAACTTATAGTCCATACTATAAGGATAAGAAAGTCAAAGGCTTTTTCAAGACCATGATAGATGGTACAAAGAAAGACCTGATTTACAGTTTCGGTAAAGGTGATGAAATGGGTTTTTCTATGATAGTGGACTATTATATAATTGATGCCAATAAGAATGAAATTACATCCGGAAAGTTTGGACATGGAAATGTCGCGGATTACAAGAAAATGGTTGCATCAATAAAATACCATTTTCCGGATTGCGCCGAAGTATTGGAAAATATCGCAAAATTTAGCAACCCCGATCCCGACTTTAGTTTTGCTACAAATAAACTGCCTGATGCTTTCGTGTTTCAGAACAGGGTGTTTGCGTGCGATTAAAAAGTCGAAAGTCAAAAGTCGAAAGTCGAAAGTGAAAAGCCTGGAGAAAGTCTGGGGAAAGGTCCACTTACAGCTCTCGGTCGTCAGCTGTCTGCTACTGTCAACTGTGAACTATCAACTATCAACTGTCAATTAATTTTTCCCCAAGTATCTTCTCTTCCGCCTGTAAAACCTCCAGCTTTATTTTAAACCGAACGAGCGCTTCCAAATACTTATCGGTACTTTTTTGCGGTAAAATTTTCTTCGTCGGGCTTTTATGGTCTTTATTGAACATAGCGACCGAGAGCATTTCATTTAACTCCCGGCGCTTTACCATTGGCTGAATTTTTTGCCGAAGTTCTCCCAGTTTCCGTTCTATGAGTTGTTGCTGGTACTGATTTTCCTTCAGCATTTTGTGAAGCAATGCGGAATGATCGGTAGCGTGATCCAACGTTTTTTTAAGCTTTGCCTCCGATTGAAGATGCATCATTACCAGATCCGCATGTTTTTGAGAAGTCGCAGCCGGCAGGTTTCGCCTGCCCGATTCATACATTGCCCACTGCTCGCGGCTAATGCCAAGCAGCATGGCCATTTCCCATTGTTTCAATCCCATTGACAACCTGAGTTCGTTCGATTTTTTCATGTCGATAACATTTGTTTTCGCGGCACTCAAATATTTTGCCAATGTTACATTTTGATGTGTTACAATTTTTTTTGTAACGGAATTATATGTAACGGTTTAAGCAAGTTGTGAGATCAGTTGTCAGCTTGATGGTGCTCGCTAATTTATAATAGTTGACAGTTTACAGTTTACAGAAGTTGGAGGAAGCAGTCAGGCAGCAGCTTGAGCTTTCAGCGATCCTCTATGTCCAGTAAAATATGTCCCTATATCTTTTTTTAGAGCGCCAATCTGACGGCTGAAAGCTGATAGCTGAGAGCTACTGCCAACTGTAAACTGTATACTTTAAACTGTCAGCTATCAGTTACTGGCTACCGCCAATAGTAAACTGCCAACTGTGAATTATCAATTGTCAACTGTCAACTGCAAGCTATTAGCTAATTTTTTAAAATGTTTAACAAAACCATGGGTTATGTCGTTTGGTTTTATATTTTTAACAAAATATTATAAATTTAAATCTATATCAAATGAAAAAAATCTTTGGCGTTATCAGTTGTTCGCTGTTGTTCCTTGTTTCATGTTCCAGTGAGGATAGCTCTTCAGAGAATATACCTTCGCAAGACCTCTTATTAAAGAAAATCGTTGAAGGCGATATCGTGTTCGGCGGGAGTTTTAAAGACTATACGTATAACGGAAATAAACTCGTCGAAATCAACCATAATAACGAAAAATCTGATATTTACACTTATACGGGAGATTTGATTACAAAAATCGAAAAGTATCAAATATACTACGGCGGAACACCCGATGAGGAAACCGAACTTCTTTCTACAGATCATTTCGGATACAACGCAAATAATCAATTAGTTCAGTTTAGGACAACTACTCCGGATTCCGAAATGGAAAGAGTGACAACCTATGTATATAATAATAACAACACAGTTACTTTCGAACAATATGAAAATTATCCCGGCGATGAACCGGAATTGCTAAAAACAGGAACCATCACCGTACAGGATGGTGAAATCACTCAGATACAAGTGGTAAAAGAATTTGACTCGTATACCGATACTTTTACCTATGACTCAAAGAACAGTATATTTAAAAATGTGTTGGGATATGATAAATTGATCTTTACACATATTATCGGAAAACAAAGCAGCCTTACATTAGTCGAATCAATTATAGGTGGTATTTCACACAATTTTGTAAATAATGGTGAATTCGAATACACATATAATTCCGACAATTATCCTGTAACAGCAGATCAAGGCTGGATGGGCTCAACACTGCACTCATACGAGTTTATCTACGAGTAATTTCTGTAAAATTTAGGAGAAACCCTTTGGATCCTGTATCTAAAGGGTTTTTTATTTTAGCTATCATCTTGACGGTTCTCACATTGTGATTTTGGTTCTTTCGTGTTTTATCTTCGCTTCTAAAAACATGAAGCTGCCAAAAACGATTTGAGAGCTGACAGCTAACTACTGACAACTAACAGCTAACAACCATGAAAAAAAGCCAACTTATCGAAATGAACAACGTCGGGATCGTCGTGGAATCGCTCGACAATGCTATTGGGTTTTTTGCCGAGATCGGGCTCTCGCTTGAAGGCCGCGCGATGATCGAAGGCGAATGGGCGGGCCGTGTCACCGGACTCGGCGATCAATCTGTCGAAATCGCAATGATGGTCACCCCCGACGGGAACAGCCGGCTTGAACTCTCGCGATTCCAGAAACCTGAAATCATCGCCGACCACCGAACCGCTCCGGTAAATTCGTTTGGCTACCTGCGCGTCATGTTCCGCGTCGACAATCTCGATGAACTGCTTCCACGCCTTGAGAAGCACGGTGCCGAAATAGTAGGTGAAGTCGTCAATTACGAAGGCATTTACCGGCTTTGTTACATCCGTGGAGTTGAAGGTTTGTTGGTGGGTTTGGCTGAGGCGGTGGAAGGTTGACAGTTGGCAGTTGGCAGTGAGCGGTAGGCAGTAGGCTAATGACGTCATCGACGAACAAAAAATCACCGCGTGCGCTTCAGGCGGAATGTCACAGGGAAACCAATCATTTACGGCACGTTTTACAGCGTTCGCAACGGCGAAACGAAAAACGCCAAAATTTTGCCGGTAGATGCAGCCAAATATCGCGAAAGTGTTGATGCTGCCGCAAAGAAATTCCTCGATTTCCACATGGATGAGTTTTTGAATGGAATCAAAGGTTAAGAACCGCTGCATATAGTTAAAGACAAACTGTCAAAATTTAAGGCATTATAGAATAGCCGGAACTGATGTTTCGGCTTTTTTTTTATGAGTTCGCGTAACAACTCAAAATCTGCAAAATGTCGCCGATTTAAAACTGTCGGTCATCGAGTAAAATTGGCACAGATAATATTTTTTTGTTACTTGGAGTAAAAGAACCTGAGTATGATTTCATACCTGCGAAGTAAACCTGTAAGAAACTTTGCGTTTTTTGCAGCACTTGCCGTCATTGCGGCAATTTCAGCCCTGACGTTGATATCGCTCGATAAAGGCCGCGAGCAGGCCGAAATGGTACGACATACGTACCTGGTATTGAAAACCAGCCAAAGACTTCAGGCAGAAATAAAGGATGCAAATGCGGCTCACCGTGGATTTGCTATTTCAGGCCTTAAGGAATTTCTCGAACCATTTGCAACTTCCCGCGACGAAACCCGGAAACTCCTTAACCGGCTGAGCAAATTGACGGTCGACAATCCTGCGCAACAACAGCGACTGCAGAAACTTACGCGACTCTTGGAAGCCAAGTATAAGCAGATTGATAATTCCGTTAAATTGAGAATGAACTATGGACAGGAAGCGGCACTTGCATTTATCGCGACCGGCAGCGGCGAAGTGATCATGGATCGCATCCGAACCCTCGCAGAAGAATTCGACCGAGAGGAAATGAAACTTTTGGAAATTCGTGAAGCCGAGGCCGCAAAAGCGCTTGCACGCATCCGTACGGTCATTTTGATCGGCGTTTCGCTGAGCCTGACGATTATTATACTGAATTTCATCGCGCTTCAAAAACAGATCCGTCGCCGCCGAATGAGTGAGCGCGAACTTTATAACAAGAATCAGTGGTTCACGCAAACGCTTTTCAGCCTTGGCGACGGTGTAATCGCCACCGATACCGAGGGCAGGATCACACTGATGAACCGTGCTGCATGCGAGATCACAAAATGGGATGAAAAGGATTCGCTGGGAAAACACATCGATGAGATCGTCAATCTTACCTCCGAAATATCCGGCAAAAAAGTAATCAATCCGGCGATTGATGCGATGCAGCGCAACGAAGTGGCATTTCTTGAATCGAGCACCATCTTAGAACGCAAAGACGGATTCAAGATCATTATGGACGACAGCGGCGCGCCCATTCACGACCGCAAAGGAAATATCATAGGAGCAGTATTGATTTTCCGGGATGTCACCGACAAGCGGCGCGCTGAAAAGGAACTTTCGGTATTCCATGAACTCTCGAAGGATATGATCGGAATGGTCAACAACAGCGGCCAGTTTACGCGGATCAACCCATCATTTAGCAAAACCCTCGGCTATCCGGCCTCGGATCTGATTTTACACAGCTATCTTGACTTTGTCCATCCTGAAGATCAGGCCGAGTCCCAGAGTGAATTCCGAAAACTCCTCAGGGGAATGCCTGTTGAGAATTTTGTGAACCGATATCGGTGCGTTGACGGAAATTTTAAATGGCTTGAATGGAATGTCGTCGCACTCGATGAAACAGTTTATGCCGCGGCCCGCGATATTACCGACAAACACAAAATGACCGAAGAATTGCGATCGGCATATCGCCAATTCTACCAGATACTTGAAACGAATCCTGTTGCCATACTGATCACAGAGACTGAAACGGGCCTGATCAAATACGTCAACGATGCATTTTGCAGCCTTATCGGAATGAAACCCGACGAATTGGTCGGTGAGGTAACCGACACGCTTGCAATCTTTAAAGCTTTCGATTGCGCGAACCTGCGAAGGCAGATAATAGATTCGGGTGGGCGAGAGCGGAATTTTGAATGCGTTTTCCTCACAAAAGCCGGAGAGGTGGATGTACTGTTTTCAGTTGAAAGCCTGATGATCGACGACATAAACTGTTTTGTAAGCTCATTTGTAGACATTACCGAAAGAAAACGCAGCGAGCGGGAAGTCAAATGGCTGAATGAAACCCTCGAAAAGCGCGTGGTGGAACGTACATCCGAATTACGGCGTCAAAAGGATTTTACGGACGATATCTTAAACAAAATACCGATTGAGATTGCGGTTTACGATAAGCACGGACGATATCTCTACGTAAATCCGGCAGGAATCCCCGATGATAAGATCAGGAAGTGGATCATCGGAAAGAATGATCTCGAGTATTGCAATAAACACAGGATAAATCCTCAAATCTCCGAAAAAAGGGTTGAAGCATTCACCCAAATAGGTAAGGGCAAGCAAATCGAATGGATTGATGAGATTGCCGACGATTCGGGATCCGTAAAATATATGCTTCGGAGCCTGAACCCTTTAAAACGAACCAAGCATTATATACTAACGGGAATTGATATCACCGAATTGAAAATCGCCGAACGGGAAAAACAGCAATACATCAATGACCTGGAAGAGATGATGTTTATCACTTCGCACAAAGTCAGGCATCCGGTCGCGCAAATTGTCGGCTTGCGAATGCTCCTAAACGAAGATCTTTCACACGAGGAACTGAAACAGATCATTTCGTATACGGCCGATTCGATCAATTCGCTAGAAACGTTTACTCGTGAACTGACGATGTTTATCTACGATCTGAGAAAGAAAAGCAGTCTTAATAAATCCACTGATTAATCAAAGTTTCGACGGACGAAATTTAAAATGATTTTTCAATTTCGGATTTTCTGTGCATTTTTGCCATCCAAATCCAAACCTATGAACAAACTCTACTTTTTCATGCTTCTTGGCATGTTTAGCGCCAACGCACAACAGATCGACTTTCCCGACAGCGCATTCAAGGCGAAGTTGCTGATGTCGCATCCATCAAATGCCATTGCAAAAAACCAGGCGGGAAATTCCATCGCGATCGATGTCAACCAAAATGGCGAAATTGAGGTATCCGAAGCGCAACTCGTTTACGAACTCAATGTCGACAACAGCAGCATCGTTTATTTCGACGGCATCCAGCATTTTACAAATGTCCGCGTGCTGCGTTGTTTTCACAACCAAACGCAGAATCTCGACATCCAGCAGCTCGGCAATCTTGAGGTGCTTGAATGCCAGGGAAATCAGCTGACCGGATTGATGATCGACAATCTCTCGCAGATGCGCTATCTTGACTGCTCATTCAATGTGATCAGTTCGCTGAATGTAAGCGGATTCGAAAATCTTGAATTCCTGAATTGCAGCGGGAACAACCTGTCGTTTTTAAGCGTAACCTATCGCAATGCACTGACTCAATTGTTATGTTACGACAATTTTAACCTGACGTCACTTTGGATCGACAACTGCGCCGCACTTGAGGACATTCAATGTTACGGTTCGGCGATATCGATGCTGAATGTCACCAACTGTGACAACCTGGCTTCGCTGAAATGCTTTGACAACCAACTGGCGACGCTCGACGTAACCAACCTGCCAAATCTTGAATACCTTGACTGCCGCCAGAACGACCTGACCGATCTTAATGTGGCAGGCATGCAGAACCTTACGTGGCTCGAATGCGGAAACAACCTGATTACGGAGCTCGACCTTTCCGGACTTGTGTCACTTAGTACGCTGACGTGCACAAACACGCCACTCCTGCATCTCGATGCCTCAGAGTGTGTTGCACTGGATAACCTGGAGTGTTATGGAAATCCACAGCTACAGACCATTAATATCAAGAACGGCAAAACCGAAGCAATTGAATTCGGAAATAATCCATCACTGCAAAGCATTTGTGCGGATGATTGGCAGATACCTGCGATCCAGCTTGCCGCAATCGACAATGGATATGCCAATCTTTCTGTCAATTCAGGTTGCAGTTTAAGCACCGAACAGAATTTTCATGCAGGCATTTTCATTTATCCAAATCCTGCGCATGATTATCTGAACCTTTCAAATGCCGGATCCGCAATTCATGCAGTGACGATCTACAATATGCTTGGGCAGAAAATCAAAACTCAATCCGGTGACGGAAATATGATTGGATTGGAAGATATTGCTCCCGGCAGTTATATTTTGAAAGTTGATGCCCTGAATGCCAGTACGATACTGAAATTCATCAAGAAATAATCTCAAAGCCTCGTAATTAGCGAGGCTTTTTTATTCTAAATGAAACGCGCCGAATCCTCATTTGCAAAATCGGCAAGGTTGGTTAATTGGTACATTTAAGAAATCAAACAACCAACCTTATGAAAAAATTCTACATCAGTTTAGCAGTACTCTTCGGGTATATAAGCGTCGATGCACAGATCGTAAACATCCCTGATCCGAAGTTCAAAACAAAATTGATGCAATCGGGGCCGTCGAGCATGATTGCCAAAAATCTCTCGGGATTTAATTTTAAGATCGATGCCAATAACGACGGGGAAATCCAGGTTTCTGAAGCATCGCAGGTATCACAACTCAATATCATAAACCCGAATCCGGCCCAAAGGATCAGTTCACTGGAAGGTATAGATGCATTTGTCAATCTTCAGAATTTGAACTGCTCGATGAATTCCCTGACATCTCTTGACGTAAGCGGTTTGTCGTCGCTGACGATATTAAACGCTTCACAGAACGAACTCACAAGCATCGATGTTGAAGGTTTGTCCAACCTTGTGGAACTTCAATGCAACAACAATGAGCTTTCGTCGCTAAATATTAGCGGATTGATCTCACTGGAAAAGCTGTATTGCACATACAACAACATCACGGCACTTGATCTTGGCGGGTTACAGAACCTCAAAATGATCAATGCCACGCAAAACGAAATCGCCTCGCTCGATGTTTCCGATCAGCAAAACCTCACGAACATGGATTGCAGCTGGAACGGCATGTCCTCCCTGACATTGGGAACTTTGCCAAACCTTGTCGATCTTGACTGCTCCGTTAATGAGCTGACGAGCATCGATATGTCCGGTTTAAGCATTGTGACCAACCTCAAAGTTGGCGGAAACAATCTTACCGCGCTTGATGTTTCAAACCTGGATGATTTGGTCATTCTCGATGCCAATGGTGGAAATTTTACGAGCATCGATCTTTCGAACCTTACGGATCTCGAGACTTTTAATTGCAACCTTTGCCAATTGACAAGCCTGAACATCACACCGCTTGCGAATCTTAAATTCCTGGACATCTCAAATAACATGAACATCACGTCGCTTGATCTGAGCGCATCCGCAAACCTGGAATCCTTATTTTTCTCAAATTCGGGGATTGTCACGCTTGACCTTTCGCCGGTTGCGGGACAATTGTTGGATTTGTCGTATTCAAACAATACCTTTTTGCCGATAGATCTGAGCACTTTTATCAACCTTAAAACGCTCTCGATCATTAATGCGAGCCTGTTAACGAATCTGGATGTCAGCAATCTGGCTGATCTTGAATATATTTTCATAAACAATTCTAACCTCGAATCGCTCGATCTTTCGAGTAATGCGCAACTTCATACCGTCAGGCTGACCTATAACGGCGCGCTTGCGACACTAAACCTTAAAAACGGGGGTTCGATCAATGCCGACGCGACCAACCAGTATTATATCAATAATAACCTGAGCCTTTTGTACATCTGCATCAATGAGGGTGATTATGAGAACATCATGAGTTCGATGACGGCTTTCCTTTCAGATATCCAAGTCAATTCCTATTGTTCATTCAATCCCGGCGGACTTTACAATACGCTGGCCGGAACCGTGCGTTTTGACGGCATGGCGAACGGATGCGATGCGACCGACCCGATCGTGAGAAATGTACGAATCGGCATCGACGACGGAACCACGTCCGGCGCCACCTTCAGCAACAACAGCGGCGCATACAGCTTCTTTGTGCAAGAACCGGATATTACGCTTACGGCGGATGTCGAAAATCCAACCTTCTTTAATATTACTCCGATAGTTTCCCTGCATAATTTCCCTGCAAACAACGGAACAGTCACTACCCAAAACTACTGCCTTACGCCAAATGGAGTGCATAACGATCTTGAGGTATTGATCATGCCTGCGCAGCAAGCCGTTCCCGGTTTTGATGTGACTTACAACATCATGCTTCGCAACAAAGGGAACATGGTTGAAACCGGCTATGTTGAATTTACTTATGATGACGATTTGATCGATCTGTTGTCAACTTCAGAAGCACCATCATCACAGTCGTCCGGAATGCTGACATTTAATTTTGCGGATCTTTATCCATTTGAGACGCGGAACATACTGGCATCGTTCAACATCAATTCCCCGACAGATACACCACCTGTAAACATGGGCGATGAACTTAATTTTTCGGCGACTGCCACAGGAATGCTTACGGATGAGCTGCCGATCGACAACACGCACAACCTTGCGCATGGCGTATTGAATTCATTCGATCCGAACGACAAAACATGTCTTCAGGGAAGCGTCGTGTCGACCGAAATGATCGGCGAATATGTTTCGTATATGATCCGTTTCGAGAATACCGGAACTTTCCCGGCGCAGAACATCGTTGTAAAGGACATGATCGATCTGTCGAAATTCGAGATCAATTCGCTCGTTCCGCTTCACGGCAGCCATCCGTTTGTAACAAGGATCACCGAAGGGAACAAAGTGGAATTTGTTTTCGAAAATATCCAGCTTCCTTTTGAAGATGATGCGAATGACGGTTTTGTGACGTTTAAGATCAGGACAAAGTCAACTCTTGCGGCTGGTGAAACCTTCAGCAACTCGGCAAGCATCTATTTCGATTACAATCTGCCGATCATTACCAATACGGCAACGACGTCAATCGAGCTTCTTGGAAATCCTGATTTCAGCTTTGGCGATCATTTCAGCATCTATCCGGTTCCGGCACAGGATGTTCTGAACATTATGGCTAACGGTGCATCAATCAAATCGGTCACGATCTATGGAATGCTGGGCCAGGTGATGGCGCGTCATTCAGGAACCGGCATTTCGGCGGTTGATGTTTCGCATCTTGCAAACGGACATTATATCATTGAAATCGACTCCGACAAAGGAAGATCTTCCACACAGTTCGTCAAGTAGTCTTTTCGGATAAGAATCAGCCCTGCAATTCGCGGGGCTTTTTTTTCGTCAGAAAGGAGTTTGATAATCAAATGATTATTTATATAAATTGCATTGACAAAGTGAAAATCATTCCCATGAAAAAATTTTACCGCGAATACTGCAATTAATATTCAGTCGGATAGTGAGATCGAGACAATCGAAATCTATAACCTGCCCGGGCAGATTGTAATGAAGAATAGTACGAATCCGGATGGACAAATCAAAATTGAAAATCTTTCATCCGGTACATACCTGATAAAACTTACGACCGATCAGGGGAGCACAATCAAAAAATTCGTTAAGCACTAGCCATCAACAAAAAGAACCGCATTTTTCGGCGGGTCTTTTTTATTATAATTATCAATTATCAATTGATCTTTCCAACCATATCTTCGGGTTTTACCCACGCGTCAAAATCTTCCGCAGAAACATATCCCAGACGAACCGCTTCGTCTTTTAGCGTCGTTCCGTTTTTGTGTGCGGTCTGCGCGATTTCGGCTGCTTTGTAATATCCGATTTTCGTATTGAGAGCGGTGACAAGCATCAGTGAATTGTCGACCAGTTCCTTGATGCGTTTATGGTTCGGTTCGATGCCCTGTGCACAATGTTCATCGAACGAAACGCAGGCGTCGCCGATCAATCTTGCCGATTGCAAGAAATTCGCGGCCATCACAGGTTTGAAGACGTTCAGTTCATAATGTCCCTGCATCCCGCCAACTGAAATCGCGACATCGTTACCCATAACCTGTGCACAAACCATGGTGAGCGCTTCGCATTGCGTAGGGTTGACTTTCCCCGGCATGATCGATGAACCCGGTTCGTTTTCCGGAATAAGGATTTCACCAATACCCGAACGTGGACCGGAAGCCAGCATCCTGATGTCGTTTGCAATCTTATTCAACGAAACCGCCAATTGTTTCAAAGCGCCATGTGATTCGACGATCGCATCATGCGATGCCAAAGCTTCAAATTTATTTTGTGCAGTCACAAACGGAAGTCCCGTGAATCGTGCAATGTATTCCGCAACTTTTACATCGTACCCATCGGGAGTGTTTAATCCTGTTCCGACAGCGGTTCCGCCAAGAGCCAATTCCGACAAATGCGGCAACGTATTCCTCAAAGCGCGAAGGCCGAAATCCAATTGTGCGACATAGCCCGAAAGTTCCTGTCCGAGGGTAAGCGGAGTCGCATCCATCAGGTGTGTCCTTCCAATTTTGACGACGCTCATGAATTCGCGCGATTTCTTGTCAAGTGTGTCGCGAAGTTTTTCAACTCCGGGAATCGTGACATTGATCACCGCTTTATATGCCGCGATGTGCATTCCGGTCGGGAACGTATCGTTTGATGATTGTGATTTATTGACATCGTCATTTGCTTTAACGACAGCTTCGCCTTCGCCAATTTTATGTCCTGCCAGAACCTGCGCACGGTTTGCAATGACTTCATTGAGGTTCATGTTGCTTTGCGTTCCCGAGCAGGTTTGCCAGATTACAAGCGGAAATTGATCGGCTAGCTGGCCATCGAGGATCTCGTCGCATACCGCCGCAATCGCGTCTCGCTTTTCAATGCTGAGTACGCCGAGGTCGTGATTGGCATAAGCAGCCGCTTTTTTCAAGTAAGCGAATCCTTCAATGATTTCTCTTGGCATCGATGCCGAAGGCCCGATCTTGAAATTGTTCCTTGAACGTTCGGTTTGTGCGCCCCAGTATTTATCGGCTGGAACGCGGACTTCGCCCATCGTGTCTTTTTCTATTCTATATTCCATTTCAATTTAGAAATTTAAAAATTTAAAAATGTACCAATGCACCGTGCCATTGTTACGTTGCTATATTTTTACATTGTAACATTGGCGCCAGCCGGCCAAATTT
>CBDUBP010000026.1:0-15537 GCA_965365415.1 uncultured bacterium
AGACCATCTTCGCCGCAGGAAACGATGACCTTCGACCGGTGATGTCGGGCGTTTTCTTCCAGTTCTCTCCCGAGGGATTAATCTTCGTGGCAACCGATGCTCACAAATTGGTGAAATATGCACGAACCGATGTTAAAGCATCGCAGGTAGCGGATTTTATCATGCCGAAAAAACCGTTGAACATTTTAAAAAGCATTTTGGGATCGTCTGATTCCGATATCAAAATTGAATACAACGAATCGAACGCTACTTTCTCTTTCGATAATTACGTACTGACGTGCCGCCTGATCGATGGCAAATATCCGAATTACGAAGCGGTCATTCCGAAAGAAAACCCGAATCGCTTATTGATAGACAGGACACAATTCCTGAATTCCGTGCGTCGTGTCGCGATCTTCTCGAACAAGACCACGCACCAGATCAGGCTTAAAATAGCCGGTGCCGAATTAAATATTTCTGCGGAAGACATCGATTACTCAAACAAGGCCGAAGAGCGCCTGACCTGCGATTATCAGGGCGATGACATCCAGATCGGGTTTAATTCGCGTTTCCTCACTGAAATGCTGACGAACCTGCAGTCTGATATGATCATGCTCGAGATGTCGATGCCGAATCGCGCGGGCATCCTTACGCCTGTCGACGGACTCGAAGATGGCGAAACGGTGACGATGCTTGTAATGCCGGTCATGCTCAACAATTAAACAAACCAAGCTTTTTGATAGGCCGTTGTACTTTGTATGACGGCTTTTTTTTTGAGCTTTATCTTGATGACGCGACAAATGATGATCAGTTAATTATCTTGTTAACTTCAAATACCTGTTCGGTTTGTTTACGTGTGTCCCTGGCGTCAATGGATTTGTTAAATTCTTCGTGCCTTTGGTAAATTATTTTTCATAATATTACAACTCATTCAAAATGAGGCGTAACCGAAAAGCCAAACGAGTAGGAATACCTAAAACCAAAACAAAATGATCAACAAATTTCTTTGTCTTGCCGTGTGTGCAGGATTAGGGCTGACAGCCAATGCGCAAAAGCTTGACAAATTCGGCGCCGACCTCGCCAAGAAAAGTGTCATGGGGAAGGAGATCCGCGTCCCTTACACTGATCTGACAAGCTATTACGGATACATCAAGCCCGGATCCGCACCGGATGAAGTCAAAAATGGCAAAAAAATGTACTACGTGTACGTATGGATTCCCGTTGCGGCACCCGAACTTGGTGTCAGGATGATTTCACCCGTTCCGGATTCAATGAAACCGTCTGACAAAGATTACGTCACCGCCGATTATACGGCCAATGCAGGAGAAAACAAGAAATTCTTCGATACCTGGATCACATTGGAACGCGCCGACGGAATCATGAAAATTGAGGACGTGGCATCGAAAGCGAAATCTGCAAAATGGACATCGATCGAAACCAATGACGATTCATCCGATATGCCTGCGCAGCCATCAGGAAGTAAATACAATTCACTGATGCGCGTTACTTCAGATACATCCAACCCGATGAAATCATTGGTTATGGGCTTGTACCGAATCGGATTTACCACATACAAGCGCGGTGAGGTCGAAGGAAGTTTCCTTGCACAGATCGGGGCGCCCGTAAAGCTACCCGGGGTTGCCGTTTCTGCCGATCCTGCGATGCTGGCAGCTGCTGCCAAAAAATGATCTTCAGGTTTAACATAAAAGCGACCGCTGTACTGTTGTATGGCGGTTTTTTTTTGAAGATGCCGAGTCCACTACCATATCCACGCTTCGTTTCACCAGAAACCGCATGGTGAAGGGTTTCAGGATCATTTTGGAAGCAAACCAAGCAAGTCTAAACGAATGTATTATCCAATAAACCAATAATCATATCCACAAATCAACTTTTTGCTTAATATTACCGAAACAAACCAACACATTGCCTGTCAGTCCATTAAATCGCTACGGGGTACTTGATGCATTGCGCGGATTTGCACTGCTTGGGATATTGCTTGCGAATTCAGCCTATTTCTCGATGTATGTCATGCAGGAACCGAAAATACTTGAACGGTTTCCGACCGCGGCGGCGGATAAATGGCTGACCAATTTCCACCTGGCACTGATCGACGGCAAGTTTTACAGCATATTTTCACTTTTGTTCGGAATTGGTTTTTCACTGATTTTATTCGGAAACTCACACGACGGAAACAAACTGCTGTTATTTTACCGTCGATTGTTTTTTCTTTTATTGATCGGATTGGCACATGTCTTTTTAATCTGGGATGGGGATATATTGATGTTCTATGCGCTCGTCGGAACCCTGCTGCCTCTTTTTCGGCATTTGAAACCCAAAACTTTATTTATCATTGCTGTGATCCTGATATTATCGCCATTGCTGTTTGATTGGATTAAAGTCCTGACGGATAATTCGTTGAACCTCAGTAATCCGATCAGAGATATTTCGATGGAACTGGATAAAGATCTTGGGATCGGATTGGATGAATTCGACGATTTTGTTGTGGTAAATTCTGCGTATTCTGATCTATTGACGTGGAACCGTTCGGGGTTTGTATACAGCTGGTATTTGAGAATCGATTCGAACCGTATCCCAAAAGTACTTGCCATGTTCATTATCGGTTTGGCTGTCGGAAAAATCAAGCTTTACTCCCGCATCAACGAATTCAGGCCCATTCTGAAGCGCATTATGATCTGGTGTTTTTGCATCGGATTGCCGGCAGGAATTGCAAAGGTTTATTTTGAAAACGACCATGTGATCCTTCCTGATCCGCGCGGATTGTTGGATACACTCGCATATGCACTCAACGTTGTTCCGCTGGCACTCGCTTACAGCATTGTGTTTGCGCTGATCTATGATCGATTTGCTGCAGGTGCTCTTTTTAATGGTTTGCGGTCTGCCGGGCGGATGGCGCTTACCAATTACATCGCACAAGCCATTATTTCGCTAACTATTTATTATGGGATCGGATTCGGACTTGCCACTTCTGTCGGCCCTACATATTTCATCCCGATTGCGATTTTAATATTCACTTTTCAGATGCTTTACAGTACATTTTGGTTCAGGTTTTTTCATTTCGGCCCGCTTGAATGGATATGGAGACAGCTGACGTATTGGAGACGGCTTCCGATATTAAAAGGATGATTGAAATTATTTGCATGTTGATTTTACGTCCCAAATCAACAAATCAACAGATCCTCAAATTCTCAAATCAATCTCCTCTGCCTATCTTTGCACCATGAATCCCATCCCCGACGATACCATCATCGCGCTTGCCACTCCATCGGGTGCCGGAGCGATCGCCGTGATCAGGCTTTCCGGCGATAAAGCCATCGAACTGACTTCCTCAGTTTTCAACAGCGTCTCAGGTAAGGACCTTCGAAAGCAAAAATCCCATACCGTTCATTTGGGAAATATAGTCGACGGAGAAAAAGTCATCGATCAGGTTTTAGTCACGATTTTTAAGAATCCGAATTCCTATACCGGCGAAGATGTGGCGGAAATTTCGTGCCATGGGTCGATGTTCATCCAGCAGCAGATCATCCAGCTGTTTATTCGCAAAGGTTGCCGGATGGCCGAAGCGGGCGAATTTACGCTGAGGTCGTTTCTGAACGCAAAAATGGATCTCTCCCAGGCCGAAGCTGTTGCCGACCTGATATCGTCCGAAAACGAGGCGGCTCACCAGTTGGCAATGAGCCAGATGCGCTGCGGGTTTTCGAATGAATTGGCTAAACTGCGCGAGGAATTACTGAACTTTGCGTCACTGATCGAACTTGAACTCGATTTTTCCGAAGAAGATGTCGAATTCGCCGACCGCACCCAATTCCGTGAGCTTTTATCGAGGATTGAAAATGTATTAAAACGCCTGATCGATTCGTTCGCAACGGGAAATGTCATCAAGAACGGCATTCCGATCGCAATTGTCGGTGAACCAAACGTAGGGAAATCCACATTATTAAATGCATTGCTAAACGAGGAGCGCGCCATCGTCTCCGACGTCGCAGGAACAACGCGCGATACTGTTGAAGATGAAATTTCAATTGAAGGCATTGGATTTCGGTTTATCGATACTGCGGGAATACGTCATACGGAAGATGTCGTCGAGAAAATTGGTATTGGCAGGACGTTTGAGAAAATGGATCAGGCGCAGGTGATTGTTTATTTGGTTGACAGTTTACAGTTGACCGTTGAGAATGAGCTGCAAAAGGTTCGATTGGAGATCGGCGCATTAATCGAGAAATATTCCGGCAAGTCAATTATTGTCGTGCTCAATAAAATCGACAAACTCACTTCAGACGAGATAATTTCGATTGAAAAAGAACTGTCAACTGTAAACCCTCAGCTGTTAACACTTCCTATTTCAGCTAAAAATAACATGGGCATTGAAGTCCTTAAAAATCAGTTGCTCTCATTCATCAACACGGGTGCACTCCGCAACAACGAAACCATCATCACGAACTCGAGGCATTATGATGCGCTTGTAAAAGCGTTGGAGGAAATTACAAAGGTCCGCCACGGACTCGAATCAAATCTTCCCTCCGACCTTATGGCGATCGATATCCGTCAGGCGCTTTATCATTTTGGAGAGATCACGGGCCAGGTGACGAATGATGAACTATTAGGAAACATATTTGGAAAATTCTGCATCGGGAAATAGGATTGCAAAAACGAATTCCATCTTGTGATGTCTTCAGCATAAAGGCGTAAATTGCGTTAACGGGCACACCGGAATCAACAGACATTTCATGCGCAGATTAATTCAATGGACCACCATCATACCGATCCTAGCGTGGATCTTATATTTCACAGGAATCATTGAAGGCAGTACCATATTCCAGCTTATTGCCAGTGTCCTGCTGATCTTTAGCGTCATGTCGGCCGTACATCATTCCGAAATCATTGCTGAGCGTGTTGGCGAACCATATGGGACGATTATTCTCGCAATATCAATCACTGTCATTGAAGTATCGATTATTGTTTCACTGATGATTTCCGAAGGAAGTGCCGCAGCTTCATTGGCCAGGGATACGGTTTATGCGGCAACGATGCTGATTTTAAATGGGATCATCGGACTGTGCCTTTTGATCGGCGGGCTTCGTCACTATGAGCAGAATTTCTCATCGGCTTCGGTAACGATCGCTTTGGTCTCGCTCGTTTCAATTATTGTATTCACCCTGGTATTCCCGACATTTACCGAAAGTGTCAAAGGATCGTATTATTCAAATCCGCAGCTTGCATTTGCCTCTGTGGCCTGTTTGATCATCTATTCGGCTTTTTTGTTTGCGCAAACCAAGGGATATAGGCAATATTTCCTGACTGTCGGCAACGATGAGAATGAAGCTACCGCCGTCCCGATCAAAATCAGCAATTCATTTTTCATTACGAGTCTGATTGCGCTATTGGTCAGCCTTGGAATTGTCGTGCTGCTCGCAAAAACACTGTCGCCTGCCATCGAACGGATCATCACGGCTAATGATCTTCCAAAAACACTGGTTGGGGTTGTCATTGCTGCAATCATTTTATTACCGGAATGTATTGCGGCGATTAATGCAGCGCATAAAAACAGGCTTCAAACGAGCATAAACCTTTCTCTTGGTTCGGCTCTTGCAAGCATTGGACTGACGATTCCAAGCGTAGCCATCGTTTGTTTTATTCTTGATATGCCGCTTTTACTCGGACTCGACATCAAATCGATCGTACTCCTTGCATTATCTGTGTTTATCGTGATGCTGTCGCTCAGTAAAGGCAAATCGAATATTGTATACGGAGTCGTATTGCTGGTGAATCTGATGGCATTCATATTTTTGATGATCTATCCATAGATCCGAGCGCCAATATCGACGGATGCTTCACATTTTACGCTGAAACCGTACTTGGTTCCCAATTATTTTTTTAGGGAATAAACTTGCCCCTTCCCTTGACTAATCTACAATTTATCGGAATGTCCGACCTGTGGAAAACCCGTAAAATTTCCTAATTCATTTGACTTCGAAGCCTTTTGGAGACCTCGCAATATCTTTCGATATCGTCCAGCATTGCCTCCACCGATTTGATGACCTTATCATCAGGTACGAAATTTCCGCTTTCATCGATCGATTTTGCAAAGAATGGAATTGATACCGTATCTGCAACGAGCATCTTAAACGCTGAGACCACTTGCCTGATCATCTGCAGCGAGCGCATTCCGCCTGAAAGTCCGCCATAACTGATAAAAGATATCGGCTTATTCATCCATTCCTTAAACAAATAATCGAACGCATTTTTGATAGGCGCCGAAAATCCATAATTGTATTCACAAAGAACTACGACAAAAGCATCAGCCGAGTCGATCGTCGCGCTCCATTGTGTGGTGTGGTCATTCTCATACTTCTGCAGCCTTGGATGGTTCGGTTCATCCATGAACGGCAGGTTGATCCTGGCAAGATCCAAAAGTTCTACATCAAACTTTCCCTGTTCCCTGGACCGCTCAGTCAGCCATTCGGCAATTGCAATACCTTTTCGGCCGGGCCTCGTCGACGAGGTTATGATTTTTAGCTTATACATGTTTCGTGGTTTTGTTGACTGATGAATTTACAACATTCCGGCAATTATCCGCCTATGAATATTTCTTTAAAAAGCCGCTTGGCGATTGACCGGTTTTCGATTTGAACATCTTCGAAAAATGTGCATGATCTGCAAATCCGAGTTCATCGGCGACTTCCGAAACATTTTTCCTGCCGTGCATCAGGATACGCTTCGCTTCGAGGATGATGCGCTCATTGATGATCTCCAATGTCGACTTGTTAATGATGGCGCGGTTGATCCTGTTCAGGTGTTTTGATGTGACGTTCATCCAATCGGCGTATCTGGCGACGGATCTTTCGCTTTGAAAGTTTTCTTCGACGAGCCGCTGGAATTTTAGGAAAGTATTGTAATAGCTGTCGTTTTTATTGATTTCAGCTTCCGTGTCCGCAGCATATGCCTGCTCGAGCCGAACATAGATTTGCGTGATCAGGCTCAATACCAGCTGCTTCCTTTTGGTAATTTTTTGATCCATGACCGATAGGATTTCCTCGAAAAGTGGCACAATTGCTTTTGCAGAATCACTGCTTAGATAGATTGCGGCCTGATGCTCCAGCGTGGAGAAAAACGGGAAATCGGTCAAAAATTCATGGACGTAATGCGCTTCATAAAGTTCTCGTGAGTGGAAAAACACGATACCATCGGTATCATCCGACAAACTCCAATGATGCGATTGACCGGGCGACAGTAGAAATACCGTGTTACGTCTGACGTCATACGAATTAAAGTCGATTTCATGTATTCCCGATCCTTTTAAAAATAGGAATGTCGCGTAAAAACTGTGTTTGTGCGGTTTATTGATATGCGTGTGGCTCGTTCGCAAATGATCGGCGAGCGTGTTGACATAAAAGTCCGGACGCTCATCCGTAAAATGCTTAAGACCTAGAACGTTAAGTGTTTTCGATAAACCCATAATGTCCGAAATATACAAAATATGGCGAGTTCCGTCCAATTGATTCCGATCTTATCATCCGACCTTTGCCACATAAATTCAAATAATCGAATCGTGTCTTTAAAAGGAAGTAAAATATACAGTATGGCAACGGGCAAATGTCCGAAGTGTCATGAGGGCGAAATGTACGCCGATCGAAATCCCTACAACATTTCAAAGACGCTGAAAATGCACGAACATTGCTCTCATTGCGGTTTCAGGTTTAAAGTTGAACCGAACTTTTTTTTCGGAGCGATGTACGTCAGCTATGCACTTGCCGTCGGTATAGGAATCACGATTTTCTTCGCAGCGCATTTCGGATTTGATGCGGGGCTGATGGATTCATTTATTGCCATTTTCGTCGGATTGATTCTGCTGATGCCCGTCATCACAAGGTTATCGCGCAACATCTACATCAACATGTTCGTAAACTTCGATCCGCAAGCAGCGAAAAAAATCCACACCTAATTTATGTTATATTTCATGAACCTGCTTACTGATCTACTCGCCAACAGCCAAAAATATTTCACAACTGCGCCCGAATATCTATTTTCATTGTTATGGTCTGGATTGGCGGTCTCAAAGCGTTTAAATATGAAGCCGATGGAATTGTTCCGTTTGTCGCGAACAGTCCGCTTATGTCTTTTTTCTATCGCAATGAGGCACCGGAATATGCGGCATATAAAAACCCTGAAGGCAAAACGGTTCAAAAGAACATCGATTGGCACCAAACAAACAATACTTACATTTTCGCTTATGGTTTGGGATTGGTCATCATTCTGATAGGCCTTCTGACTCTGATGGGAATCTGGAATGATAAAATCGGAATGATCGGTGGAGTCCTGACGTTCCTCATGTCGGTCGTCACGCTATCTTTTTTAATCACAACACCAGAAGTATATGTTCCCGATCTTGGTGGTGATTTTCCGACGCCGCAATATGGATTTCCGTATTTGTCAGGCGCGGGCCGACTGGTTTTGAAAGATGTGATCATGATGGCAGCAGGCCTGATAGTTGCATCTGATTCGGCTGGCAAGATTCGCCGGAATGAAGCATAAATTTACGTTGAAAATCCTCCTTTCATGAAACTTTTTTTGTGAAATCATTTATACTTTTGGCTCGGTAACATTTTCGATGCCGACACGTCTCAGCCAAAAAAAAATCACATGAAGTGGGTCCTTTCGCTCATCGCCCTTATATCATTCCATGCGCAATCCCAGACCAAAGCCGAATGCGACAAGTTCATTCAGGACGGGATTTCGAAAATGCTCAAAGCCGAACACACCAACTCGCTTGAACTGCTCACGCGCGCAGCATCCATTGCGCAGGAACACGGCTGGCACAAACAGCATTTCCTTGCCTTGAATAATATCGGGGCTAATTATTACAATATGCTCGATTATGGCGAGGCGCTCCAGCACTACCTTGAAGCGTATACCTTATCGATCAGGAATCTGGGTCCGCAACAGGAGATGACAGCGCTCAACAACATCGGCATCCTTTATCTGTCCGATCGCGATTATGCAAAGGCAAAAGAATACATGTCGAAGGCTTATGATCTGGCCGAAAAGACCGATAACAAAAAGAAAATCGTATTGTATTCCGTCAACCTTGCCCTGGTTTGTAATGCGCAGAATCAATTATCAGAAGCGCGAAAATATCTCGATAAAGCGTCAAGCCTTGCCAGTGCGAATCCCGATGCGATGCTTGAAGCCAAAATTGTGCGTGCCGATAACCTGTTCCGCAGCGGTGAGTATAACGCGGCAAAAGCCCTGGCTTTGGAGAATCTTAATGAAATCGACAAAGATGCATTGCCCAAACATCATCTGGAAACCTTGCTGACGCTTTCGAAGATTGCTCAAAAGGAAAACAAAATTCAACAAGCGATCGAATACGCTAAGTCGTCCCTTTCCATAAATTCAGACCAGGAAGCCAAAGTATTTGTATATGAACAGCTCGCGTCGCTGTATGCCGATTCGAAACAATATCCGCTGGCATTGAATGCAAAAGATTCGGTCATTCATTATCAGGAGGCGCTAAATACAATCCGCAACGGCCGCGTATATGAGAACAACCGCGTCAAATTTGAAATTGAGAACTACCAAAAACAGCTTCGGGAGAATGTTGTTGCACTTGAAGAGTCGCAAGACCGGCTGTATCAGTTCGTGGGCGGCGGACTCGTATGTTTTGTGCTGATCGGATGGGGAACACGCACAAGATATATCAGTGCCAAACAAAGCAAGATCATCCTCGAACGCGACAACGAACTTATCTCGCTCGAACTCGAAAAGAAAAAATCCGACAATCAGCTTCTCGAAGAGCAGATGCGCGAGCGTGAAACCAATGCATTGCTCGAACAGGAACGGCTTCGCAATGAAATTGAAACGCGAAATCGTAAACTCTCAGCCAAGGCATTGTTCCTGATCGAGCGCAATGAACTGATCGGATCATTGCTGCAGGACCTGTCGTCTGTTTCTTCGTTAAAGGGTGAGCCAGTGATCGACCGGCAGATCATAAAACTTAAAAGCCTTTTAAAATCAGATGACGAATGGGATGATTTCGTCAGTCATTTCGATGAAACCAACCACGGATTACTGTCGGCGCTTCGGCAGCGGCATCCGCTTCTCACCGGTGGTGACCTCCGTTATATTTCCTATGTCTACATGAATCTGAGCCATAAAGAGATCGCATCGCTTCTAAACATCACTCCCGAAGCGTGCCGCAAACGCAAAGAACGCGTGTCTAAAAAATTGGGGCTTGATGACAGCGCCGGCCTTCTTCAATACTTGTCCGAATTGGCTTAATCACATAGTTTCCGGCTTTGTGTCACACAATGTCACGCTTAAAATTTGCCTGCAGTGCCTGCCATTACTGATATTTGGCTCAAATCAAAAAATCATAAAATGAAAAAGTTAATTACCTGTCTTGGCATCGCCCTGATGTCATTCGGTTCACTTCTGGCGCAGCCGATAGAATTTAAAGGCGATTCGGCTTACGGACGATTGTACGATGTGACTTTCGATCCGCTGATGAAAGACCGTGTTTTTGCCGTGACGTTAGGAAACCACATCGTGGAATCGAAAGACAAAGGCGTAACTTGGCAAATCCTCTATTCGTTTCCGAATAATGAAGCATTCCTTAAGAGATTGGAACTTCGCCCCGACAACAAACTGAGTTTTATCGTCGATTACACGCGTACCGTCGATGGCGTTTACATACTCGATATTGCGACAGGGGAATTATCGAATTCATACATGCTTCCTGTTCCTCCGGATGCATCGAAGCATTGGGTTTCATCATACGCTATTTATCCGACAGATTCCAATTATGGGGTGTTTCATCAGTCGTATATCGTCGATATGTCGGGATATGCGAAGGTCTATTATACTTCCGATGGTGGAAATACATGGAATGAAGTCTATTACACGCCCGATTACGATTATGTGTTTCCAAACGATGTCGCGATCAGCCCGTCGGATCCGCAACGGATTTTTATTGCCCGTGGCGCAGGTCATTTCGAGGAAGCGGGCGGTGTGATGTCGTCCGATGATGCCGGAACGACTTGGAATATCGATCTAAACCAGATCAATCTTCAGAAAATTACTTTCCATCCGTCGAATCCGGATATTGTATTTATGGGAACCGGGCTCGGCGATCATCCGCAATTTTTGTATAAATCGACCGATCAGGGAGACAATTGGGAAATCGTAAATACGACATGGACCGCAGGCGGATTGGAATCTATAGGCGGAATCGAATTTAATCCTGTTGATCCCGATAACATACTGGTGATGGATGGCAATGAGGTCGCCATTTCAACGGACGGCGGTGCGAACTGGACACATCATGTGTATCCTGAAAACGACCCGTCGACATACGTTTTTGGAACTTCAGCATCGTTCAACCCTTTTGCCCCGAATGAAGTGTTTGTCGGCGCCGACTGGAAGCCGATGTTTTCCACCGATGGCGGAGCAACACTGGCACAGGTAATGACACCTTTCTTTCAATCGACTTTGGCGGCGGTGACTGATGGTGAAGAGCCGCATGTTTATTACGGTGTCCAGGGCGGCTTCGTGCATGTCGACCTGACTGCGGAAACGCAGACACCGCATGAGATCCAGCCTGTCGACCAGATGACCTTGTACGATCAGCCGGTTTATTTTAATGATGCGAACCACGAGGGCCGGATTTATGAGTATATCGACTCGATGTCGGGCGCAACATTGTATGTTTCGAATGACCACGGGCAGACGAGGACCGGGATTTACCAGACATTTTTCGATTCCCTGATTGCCGTCGAAGCGACGCCGGCGAATCCGAACATCATTTGGGCGTCATTTGAATCGGGAGTGGTGCTGTTTGACATTTCCGATCCGGAGAACATCCAGCAGACGCCAATCATGGTTCCCGAACCGGATTATGTGACGAGTTTTCTGCCGGGTAATGATGGAAGTATGATCATGGGAATCGGTAACAGGATTTACCGTACCTCGGATGCGGGCACGACCTGGCAGCCGGCCGATAGCGGCATGACAATTCCACTTGGAGAATATGTATGGGATATCAGCAAAAACCCATTTAATTCGAATGAACTTGCCGCGGCGACAACGGTTGGCATATTCAGATCGACCGACGGCGGACAGAACTGGACACAGGTTTATACCGGGACAAATGTCAGGAAAGTGCGCTACTCCAATAAAACCAACGGGCATCTGGTTGCTGCCGAGAACACGACATTCTTTTCGATGGCGCGTCTTTCCTACAGCACGGACGGCGGCGCAACCTGGACGCAGGTTCCAACGGATGCGATCGCACATTCCGGATCGCTCTCGATGGATTTCCTTTTCCATGAAGACAGCGCCGACATTTACGTGGCGACATTCGATCTTGGGCTTTTAAAGATCAACCTCGAGCTCGGCGAACTCGGCGCACCCGAATTCGAATCCGGCAAAGGATTGGTTATCTACCCGAACCCGGTTACCGACATTGTACATTTCAATATCCATGGCACTACGGCGGAAAAGATCGTGATTTACGACGCAACAGGAAAAATTGCCGCTTCGGCATCAGGACCTGAAAGCGTTGACGTTTCGGCGCTTGCCGGCGGAATTTACTTTGTGCGGGCTACTGCAAGCGATGGAGAAATCTATATTAGTAAGTTGATTAAAAAATAAAGTGAGTTGATTGAAAAGGGAGGCAGCGCGAGCTGCCTTTTTTATTGAAGTAATTCTTCTGCCAAACTGTTTCTTCTAAACGAAAATTTTTTGAATTCATTCTACTTAAATATTCCACAAGTAGTCTAAACCAATTCCAAGCTGCCGAACCCGAAAATTAACTTTACCTTCCACCCTACCCGCTTTTTCCGCCAATTACTTTTCCGTAAATTTATTACCCAAACAACTAATTCTTATGCGCCAAATCAACAAAATTGAACTTCGCAACCTCCGGATTGAGGATTATCAGGAACTTAAAACGTCGATGGTTCAGGCGTACAGCGAGATGGAAGGCTCATATTGGAAGGAGCATCATATCCAAAAACTGCTGGAGATATTTCCTGAAGGCCAGCTTGTCGTGCTTGTCGATGACAAGGTCGTGGGTTCGGCGCTGTCGCTGATCGTGACCGAAAAAATGGTGCAGCGAAATCATTCCTACACCGATATCACGGGCAATTATACATTTTCAACGCATGATCCCAACGGCGATGTGCTTTATGGGATCGACGTATTTATTCATCCTGATTATCGCGGGCTCCGCCTCGGCCGCCGACTTTACGATTCGCGGAAAGAGCTTTGTGAGCAGCTAAACCTGCAGTCGATCGTATTTGCGGGCAGGATCCCGAATTATACCGAACATGCGGATAAGATCTCGCCAAAGCAATACATCGAAAAGGTCCGGCTCAAAGAACTTTACGATCCTGTCCTTTCGTTTCAATTGAGCAACGATTTCCATGTGATCCGTGTCATGAAAAACTATCTGCTTGGCGATACGGGATCACAGGATTATGCCGTGCTGCTCGAGTGGAACAACATCTATTATGATAAGAGTCCGACGCTGATCAACGTCCGCAAAAGTGTCATCCGCCTCGGGCTCGTACAATGGCAGATGCGTTCGCTGGCTAACCTCGAAGCGCTGTTTGAGCAGTGCGAATTCTTTGTCGACGTGGTTTCCGACTACGGGAGCGATTTTGCACTTTTTCCCGAATTGTTCATCGCGCCCTTGATGGCAGATTACAACCATCTTTCGAGTGCAGATGCGATCAGGGAAATTGCGCGTTTTTGCGAACCGATCCGCAAGAAATTCCAGGAGTTTGCCATCTCGTACAACATCAACATCATTACGGGAAGCATGCCATATATGGAAGACGGAAACCTTTACAATGTAGGCTTCCTCTGCAAACGCGACGGCACTTCGGAAATGTACACCAAGATCCACATCACACCCAACGAAGTCCAGCAATGGGGAATGAAAGGCGGTTCGGAAATCAAAACCTTCGATACCGATTGCGGAAAGATCGGGATCATGATCTGCTACGATGTTGAATTTCCGGAATTGTCACGATTGATGGCCGACGAAGGAATGGAAATCTTATTCGTCCCTTTCCTGACCGACACCCAAAACGGATACACGCGCGTAAAACACTGCGCGCAGGCACGCGCAATCGAGAATGAATGTTACGTCGCGATAGCCGGATGTGTCGGAAACCTGCCGCGTGTCAACAACATGGACATCCAATATGCACAAACTGCCGTTTTCACGCCATCGGATTTTGCATTTCCCAGTAACGGCATCAAGGCCGAGGCGACACCTAATACCGAGATGACGCTGATCGTCGACGTCGATCTCGACCTCTTAAAGGAACTTCACGAACATGGCAGCGTGCGAATTTTAAAGGACAGACGGCATGACCTGTATCGGATTGGTAAATTAAAATAGTGTCCGGCAGCATAAAAATTTAACCTTTCGAAAATAATTTACAGGTGAACGAAATTCACGCAATTAACCAATAAATCATTGGTTAACAAGTATTTGTGATTTATTGATGGCCCGCCCGATAATTTAAATACCTTTAATCAGTAATCCGCCCCAGGTTTCAATTTATTAATTTAAAAGTGAATACCATGGGAAAGATTTTTACCCTTCTGGTGTGCCTGATCATTGGGTCAGCATTCGCACAGTCCGTTTCGATTATCCCCGCAAACAGTTCCTGGAAATATTTGGCCAATGGCAGCAACCAAGGCACAAGCTGGCGATCGGCCACCTTCAATGACTCGTCATGGCCCACGGGAAATGCCGAATTCGGTTATGGCGATGGCGGCGAAGCGACCGTGGTCAGTTACGGATCGAGCAGTTCGAATAAATATCGAACGACATACTTCAGGAAATCATTTCCCGTCAGCAATCCATCCTCATATGCAAACTTTACTTTGGGATTGCTGCGTGATGACGGTGCGGTCGTTTATCTCAATGGTGTTGAAGTCGCCCGCAGCAACATGTCATCTGGAACGATCAGTTATACGAGCCTCGCAAGTTCGTCGGTAAGCGGATCGGGCGAAACCACTTACTATCCGTTTTCGATCAGTTCATCATCATTCATCAACGGGTCGAATGTGCTCGCAGTTGAGATCCACCAGTCGTCAGGCAGCAGTTCCGACCTGAGCTTTAACCTTCGGCTGGATGGAAACATGGCATGCGCAACACCCTCATCCCTTGCGGCATCTTCGATAACAACATCAGCAGCAACACTGTCGTGGGCAGCAGTACCGGGTGCGACAAGCTACAATGTCAGGTATCGGCGGACAAGCTCGTCGACATGGACGAACACCACATCTTCAACTGCATCAAAAAACATCAGCGGATTGTCGTCAAACCAATCGTACTACTTCCAGGTTCAGGCGGTCTGCGGATCGACAGGATCGTTCAGCCCGTCGACAACTTTCACAACGCTTTCGCAGACGTGCGGCACGCCGACATCCCTTGCCGCAAACTCCATCACGACTTCATCGGCTGTATTATCATGGGCAGCGGTAAGCGGAGCCACAACCTACAACATCCAATATCGGCGAACT
>CBDUBP010000027.1:0-15452 GCA_965365415.1 uncultured bacterium
CGGACTTGTCGATATAACCGGTGCCGCCGGCGAGCGCAACATTCAGGGTGAAGACCAGCAAAAGCTTGATGTTTATGCGAACGAAGTTTTCATTTCAACTTTAACCAACCGAGAGATCGTCTGCGGGATCGCTTCAGAGGAGAACGACGACTTCATCACCGTTGCCGGAAGCGATAACTGCCACAATCAGAAATATGTCGTCCTGATGGATCCGCTCGACGGATCGTCAAACATAGACGTCAACGTATCAGTAGGTACCATTTTTTCCGTTTACCGTCGCATCACACCTGTCGGGACGCCCGTCACGATCGATGATTTCCTTCAGCCCGGCGTCAATCAGGTCGCTGCGGGTTATGTCACCTATGGCACGTCGACAATGCTGGTTTACACAACCGGTCACGGCGTCAACGGATTTACGTTAAACCCCGCGATCGGGACATTTTACCTTTCGCACCCGAATATGAAATTCAGGGAAGACGGAAATATCTATTCGATCAACGAGGGAAATTATGTCCACTTTCCGCAAGGAGTCAAGGATTATATCAAATATTGCCAGACCGAGGAAGGCGATCGGCCATACACATCGCGATACATCGGAAGCCTTGTCTCCGACATTCACCGAAACATGATCAAGGGCGGAATCTACATCTATCCGACGAGCTCGAAAGCGCCAAAAGGGAAATTGCGCCTTTTATACGAATGCAACCCGATGGCTTTCATCACCGAGCAGGCGGGCGGAAAAGCCTCCGACGGACAAAACCGTATCATGGAACTCAAACCAACCGAACTTCATCAGCGGGTACCGTTCTTCTGCGGAAGTAAGAATATGGTGGAGAAGGCGGAGGAGTTTATGAGTCTGCAAAGTTCCTGAGATTCACCCGAGGCCAACGGCCGAACTGAGCGCAGCTAAAGCTCCTGACGCCAAAGCAGCTTCAATACAGTTTGAAACTACCGGATCGAACTTTTATCATCAAAATCTCGCGGAGATAAAATAAAAATTCCAAATCCCGAATCTGAATCTCGGAGTTTGGAATTTCTTTTTGAACTCGTTGCAGCTCAGCTTTGGCGCTCAGGATCTCTGGCGCTCTGGCGCTTGCAGCTTTACTTATTCATATGCGTCATCTCATAAATAAAAGTTTCCAAATCGACTTTTGCATCTATGAGGTCGAGCGCTTTATTAACGATATAGTTGACGTTGCCCGGCGTAAATCCGAGTGCAAGCGCGAACCTTCTGAGCATCGCATCCTGTTTGTCGCCAAGCTGGTGATCTACGTGGACCATCCGGCCCAAATCATATAGCCTTTCCAGCCTTTGGATATGCATCACCGGCGGATTGATCGGGTATTTCAGTGGGTTTTCAAGTATTTCAGCGTACTCATCTTCCGAAATGTCGAGTTTGTGTGCAAGCTTGTCAAGGAATTCCCTTTCCTCAGGCTCAATGTGGCCATCAGCAAGCGCCACGCGTACAATCGCAGAGAAATGGCCTTTGTTTCGTGTCTTGAATTCGCTGTCAAATAAATCTGAAATGGACATGGTGCTAAATTTTGCGTAAAGATAAACCGAATAATACTTATCTAAAAGTTTTTCTAAAGTTTCCAACTCCATAAAACAATCTGTTTTGCACAGCGTTAAAGCGGCATCCGATTTTGAAAATAAATTGTAAGTTTACCGACGCACTCAAAAGCATTATGTCGGAATTCTGGATTTACCTTCAAACAGGGCTGAGGCACGTCCTCGACATCAACGGATATGACCACGTCCTTTTCCTGATTGCGCTGACTGTTCCTTATACATTTAAAGACTGGAAGAAAATTTTGCTGCTTGTCACGGTTTTTACCGTCGGACATACGGTGGCTATGCTTTTATCGGTTTTTGGAATTATGTCGATCAAAGCGGAAATAGTCGAATTCCTGATCCCGATCACGATCCTGGTAACTGCGCTTTACAGTCTGTTCACCGCAGGCAAATCCGCGAAAGCGTCAGGGAACACGACAGCTGTTTTTATCACATTGTTCTTTGGATTGATACACGGATTGGGGTTCGCCGGATATTTTAAATCGATACTTCCGGGCTCGCCGTCGGATAAATTGATTCCGCTGCTTGAATTTGCACTCGGAATCGAATGCGCGCAGATCATTGTCGTGCTAATCGTATTGGTCCTGGCATATATGGCACAAACGTTCCTTCGTTTTTCAAAACGTGACTGGACGCTCGTGATGTCGGCTTTTGTTGTTGGCGTAGTGCTGCCGATGATCATCGAAAACCCAATCTGGAACTGATGGAAGAACAGAAACGTAGCCGGTACGATACGGCATATTTAAGGATTGCCCGCGAATGGGGCCAATTGTCGCATTGTCACCGTAAGAAAGTCGGTGCGATCATCGTCAAGGGGAAGATGATCATTTCGGATGGTTACAACGGAACGCCGTCGAATTTTGAGAACGCGTGTGAAGATGAAGAAGGTTACACGAATTGGTATGTCCTGCATGCCGAAGCAAATGCAATTTTAAAGGTCGCAAGATCAACACAATCGTGCGAAGGTGCGACATTATACATAACTTTGTCACCATGTCGTGAATGCAGCAAACTGATTCATCAGTCGGGCATTACACGGGTGGTTTACCAGACCGGATATCGCGATACGTCGGGATTGGATTTCCTGGTCAAAGCGGGAGTTGAAGTAGTGAACATTCCTTTTTTGGAATAAATGATGATGAAAAACGATAAATTTTTACCGATTTATATTTTTACAAGCCTTGCCGCCGGGATCATCCTCGGCAGCCTGCTTAATTTTCCATCGCCCGGAGTTCCTATTTCCGACAATGCTTACCGTACGAAACTCAACCGCCTGATCGACTTCATAGAAAGCGAATATGTCGACGATGTCGATACCGACTCGATCGTCGATCTTACCGTCAACAATATCCTCGGAAAACTCGACCCGCATTCGGTATACATCCCGCCAAGCGAGCAGACCGAAACCGCCGAATACATGAAAGGCGATTTTGTCGGGATCGGCGTAAATTTTTACATGTATAAAGATACCGTCGCCATCATCAAACCGATAGAAAACGGTCCTTCGGAAAAAGCCGGTTTGAAAGCGGGCGACAGGATTTTGTATGCCGATAACTACAAGCTCTTTGGCCGAAATCTGCCAACCGACAGCCTGTTTTCAAAATTAAAAGGCGAGGAAGGCTCGCAGGTTCAATTGACCATTTTCAGGAAAAGCGAGAACCGCAAATTGAAAGTGAATGTCAGGCGGGAAGTCGTTCCGATAAGAAGTGTCGATGCTGCCGTCATGATTTCGCCAGCCCTTGGCTATGTTAAGATCAACCGTTTTGCCGAAACCACTTATTCGGAATTCAAATCGGAAATGGGCGATCTTATAAAAAAAGGCGCCAAATCTATGGTGATTGATGTGCGTGACAACGGTGGCGGTTATATGGAAAAGGCAATTGAGATCGCCGACGAGCTTTTGCCGAATAGGAATCTTATCGTCTATACCAAAAATAAGAAAGGCCGCATCGACCGGAGTTATTCAACGGGCGGCGGGATATTCGAACGAGGGAAAGTGTTTGTTTTGATCAACGAGAACAGTGCATCTGCAAGTGAGATTTTGGCGGGTGCAGTGCAGGACAACGACCGCGGAATCATCGTGGGAAGACGGTCTTTTGGCAAAGGCCTCGTCCAGCGGGAAATGAATTTTGACGATGGATCGGCTGTACGCCTGACCGTTGCGAGATATTACACGCCAAGCGGGCGATCGATCCAAAAGCAATATTCGAATGGCGTCGATGAATATTTCAGTGAATTCGACAAACGTTTTGAAAACGGCGAACTTTATTCAAAAGACAGCATCAAGATCGCCGATACCCTTAAGTTCAAGACAAAGAAAGGACGCGTGGTTTATGGAGGCGGCGGAATCGTTCCCGATATTTTCGTGCCTCTTGAAGTGGAACATGGTTCTGAAAGCATCGCGTACCTGATGCAGTCAGGCGTTGTCGGGCATTTTGTTTTTGAGCAGCTCGATCTTGACAGGAAAGAGTTTGCAGGGTTGAGCTTTGATCAGTTCCTCGAGAAAATGAATAAGACCGACCAATATTTCAAGGCATTCCGCGACTATATCTCAGAAAACGGGATCGTATTGAATTTCTCAGGCAACAAAGCACTTGTAAAACGATACCTTACGGCCGAATTCGCGCGTCAGGTCTTCGATGAATCTAAATATTTTGAGATTACGCTGAAGGAAGATGTGATGGTGAAGGAAGTGTTGAAGAATGTTGATGTGGGGATTCGTTGATGCGACTATTCGAATCACCAAATCACCAAATCACCAAATCAACTGACCTTATCGTGGCTGTGCGAATGCATCCCATCATTCCATAAAGTCAGGATATCGGTGGCGACCGCGGCGCCACTGCCGGCCGCAATTGCCAATTGGCTTCTCCATCCTGCAAGCGTTCCCGCGACATAAATTCCGTCCGCGACTTTATGATCTTCGTTTTTTAATTGAACCCTGTTTTTCTCGGGAATCATTTTTCGGTGCGGTTCGATGTGCCCGAGCAGGCCTTCGATTGCAAAAGTATTTGCAGCGCCGATAGCGACGACGATGATTGCGGTTTTATAATCGCCCCGGTTGGTGATGATCGTAAATTCGGGATGATTGCCTTCGATCTTCAGCACTTTCTCATTTCCAAGCTGATCGATGTGTGGATACATCGCCATCAGGTGTTCACGACTCTCCGTCAAAAGTTCCGCGCCTGTTTTTCCGGGCGGGATCCCATATGCATTATTGAAAAGTGCTTCCTGGAGGTTTGAGGATTTTTGATGTGTGAAAATGCCGATCTTTTTATCGGCCACATAAGCCTTCTTTGCGGCAGATCCTAATACGAGCGCACACGACATTCCGGCTACGCCGCCACCGATGATCAGTACATCGTACACTATTTGTCGTCGAGCTTTTCCTCGATGAGTTTCGACATCCGGAAAATCAGCAGGATGAAAATCGCGCAAAAAGAAGCGGCAATGCCAATTAGTGCGATCATGCTTTCCCCTTCGAAAAGATTGTTGAAATCAAGCAGTGTGATATTGAAGATTATCAGCGCCAGCGCAACAACGACAAGGGTATAAATGAAAATTTTCATGGCAAAAATATCAGGACGATAAAAGTATGTCAAAGCAAACTAAGCAAAAAGTGCTTTAACATTCGCTGCGAATAATTTAACAGCGATCGCCAATAGTACGACGCCAAACGCTTTCCTGACCACTCCGAGACCGTTTTGCCCAAGCGCACGCTCAATTTTTCCCGACGATTTCAACACGATATATACCAGTATCATATTGAATACGATGGCGATAATGATGTTTACCGCCTGGTATTGAGCACGAAGCGAAAGCAATGTTGTCATCGTTCCTGCCCCGGCGATCAATGGGAAAGCGATCGGCACGATCGAGGCCGAACTGTTTTCCTCATCGCGATAGAGACGGATTCCGAGGATCATTTCCAAAGCAATGAAAAACAGTACGAACGATCCGGCGACAGCAAACGAATTGACATCGATTCCGATCAAATTTAAAATCTCTTCACCGACAAAAAGAAATACGATCATGATCATCATCGCCACAAGCGAGGCTTTTTCCGATTCGATATGACCGTGTTTTTTGCGCAGGTCGACGATCACCGGGACCGTTCCGACAATGTCGATTACCGCAAAAAGCACCATGCTGACTGTAATGATCTCGCGGGTTATGATTTCCATAGTATTGATTTTCGACGCAAAATTACTTTGTATATCGGCAGAAAGTAAAAATACCACTAAATATTTAACGCTTTAATAATTTACCCCAATCATAATCTTGAATTTAATAATATATTTGAAAAACCATGAAATCACTTGTAATTGCCTGTTTGCTACTGGCTTGCACCCGGACATCTTCCCAGACTTTTGTGTTGGAAAACCATTATCTGGACGGAAACGTCAAAAGGATAAATCTGGACTATTCGGGACCAAAATATTTTGTTATCGATCAAGACCAACATACGATCCTGCTATTTAATCCGGATCATACCTTGTGGAAAAGTGTTGCCTTGCCGATTCCATCCGGATTTCAAATATATACAGTACCACACATTTCAGAACTAAAAATAGATTCGGAACCCGATCTTGAGATTGCATTTTCATATATTGATAGTGCCGGTGTTATTCCTTATCCTTTCTCAAGGATTGTTTCAGAAGAAGGCACGATCATAATGTCAAATGATGGACTTCATTATGAGTTCAGTGATATCGAAGGACTCGAAACAAAACTTCTCGTTTACGAAACTCCTCAGACCCATATTTTTCATCTTTCAGATTTGACCGAAGAAAATAGCTTTGACGGAAAACTTAAACGGATAAAGTTGGAGATTTCAGGTGAAAAGTATTATCAATATAATGTAGCTTCATCGTCAATTGATATTTTGAATTCCGATCTCTCACTTTGGAAAAGCATACCCGTTGTCCTTGAGCCGAATATGAGTAATGTGTATATTTATTTCCTTTCGGAACTCGAGGTGAATAATGACCCGGTTCTGGAATTGGGATATCAAAACTTTTCAAATACCGGTCAGGGCGGCATAGCAAAAATAGTGAACGAAGATGGCGAAGTTTTATTTTCGGTTAATAACGCCGGCATTAGGGTGGATAAAATTGACGGTTTGGAAAATAAATTATTTGTCACCTATTCAGGTCAGATGATATCTCCCACAAATGTTTATTCTTTACCGGATTTTACTTTGGAACATGTGTATCCTACGGAAATTTGGAGGACTAAGCTTGAAGATTTCGGCGAAGCATTCTATACAACCAACCTAACGATTGACGGGCCGGCATTCGACACGATAATTATAAACAATTCCAACCATGATTTCTGGAAATCATTCTTCCTTCCGTCGCCGGATTTATTTAGTCGGCCGTTCAAAATCCAGAATGTGTCCCGGACGAAATTTGCTGCCGACGACAAAGTCGAAGTAATTTATTCAACTATAAATGATGTTTTAATTGAGGGAGGATATTCTGAAAGCCGGATCATTAATGAAAGCGGTGAAGTTTTGCTGATCGTGCCGAATTCATTGCATTTATATCTGGATGAAACACCGGGATGGCAGCCACGGCTTATTGCTGATTTGAGTATTGGCGAATTCATTAATCCGGTCGATCAGGGTAAAGTCTTCATCGTCGACAACACTATGGCAACTGATGATTGGTCCACCCGTAAAATTGCAATTTATCCAAATCCCGCAAGCCATTATGTCGAGATCAGTTCTCCGGCATTAATTACAGATCGTCTGATATATTCAGTTTCAGGACAAGTGATTTACGCTGATAAAGCCGAAAGTTCAAGGATCGATCTTGAAAACTGGAATCCCGGTTTATATTTTCTGGTGCTGACTGATGAGAATGATCATGTAACTGTTCATAAATTATTGATTTCGCGGTAGTCTTAATTTTAACGCGGTCCGCCGAAACATTACCTTTTACTTGTATTACCTTTGCCGCCATGTTTCAATTAGGCAAAACCATTGTTTCTGAGGACATTCTCGAAAAAGAGTTCGTCTGCAACCTTTCCGCGTGCAAAGGCGCGTGCTGCATTGGCGGAGATGCCGGTGCTCCTTTGAACGAGGATGAAACCGTGATTCTGGATGACATCTATCCGATGGTAAAACCGTTTTTGCGTCCCGAAGGAATTGCCGCAATCGAAGCACAGGGAACATGGATCGTTGGAACCGATGGCACGCTGGAAACGCCACTCATCGACAATAAGGATTGTGCTTACGTCATCTTTGATGGTTCGACCGCTTTGTGCGGAATTGAACAAGCCTATAATCAGGGGTTGATTGGCTGGAAAAAACCCGTTTCATGCCACCTTTACCCAATCCGCGTAAAAGATTTTTCGGAGTTCGCAGCAGTTAATTACGATCGCTGGGAAATCTGTGACGATGCGTGTTCACTTGGCAAAGAACTCGAAGTGCCTGTGTACAAATTTGTCAAAGAAGCATTGATCCGAAGGTTCGGCGCCGATTGGTACTCAGAACTCGAAAAAGTTGCGGCCGAGTTGCGTGAAAATACTGTGCGATAAATCTTTCTCCTGGACTTAAACTTTCCTTTGTTTATAAGTGTTCCTCTCATTTTTCATTTTTCAAGTTGCTGATTTCCAATATTTTTTCTCTGATCGGCAACATCCCTTGATATTGCTGCGTTGTTAAAAACTAAAACCGATTGTGGAAAAGTTTGGCTTTAGAAAACCGTAGATATACATAATCTTTGTAATTCATTTTAAATAAAACTAAATGAAACAAAAAAAGCGAGCCCCCAACCGCGATGGTTTCAGGCTCACCTTCAAAATCAGCATCTCAAAAGTTAAACTGCCAAGAAAACTATTTGAGATTGTATTAATCCTGTACCTTGCAAGTACAGGTTGTTTAAACCTCGGTTCGCCGAGGTTTTTATTTTTCCAAAAGTAAAAATATTTGGCTAGATAAATTCATTTTCCAAAAATAGATATTCACCATTTCTAGTTCATAACCGAAATGTAAACATTTTATTACGTGAGAAAGATTTATTTGGCCAATCTATTAATTTGCAGACATTTATTATTTGAACTACACGCCGTCATCATTGAGTTGTTAAAAACTCAGGGGTTAATGTGGATAAAAGAAAGATTAATTTTTAAATGTTTTTGACAATCTTTGTAAACGCAAGAAAGCCTTAAATTTTTGTTAAAAACCCCAATAAGAATCCAATGTCAGCCATCGAACCCATCCTGCAGGAAAACAAGAACCGATTTGTAATTTTCCCGATCAAACACCATGATATCTGGGAATGGTACAAGAAAATGGAAGCGAGTTTCTGGACTGCTGAGGAAATCGACCTGCATCAGGATCTGTCCGATTGGAACAACAAACTGAACGATGACGAAAAATACTTTATCAAGCATATTCTTGCTTTTTTCGCCGCGTCGGACGGTATCGTAAACGAGAATCTTGCGGAGAATTTCGTCAATGAGGTTCAATACCCGGAAGCAAAATTCTTTTACGGATTCCAGATCATGATGGAGAACATCCACAGCGAGACGTATTCGCTTTTGATCGATACTTATGTAAAAGATGAGGTCGAAAAGGACCAGCTGTTCCATGCGCTCGAAGTTTTTCCTGCGATCAAGAAAAAGGCGGATTGGGCATTGAAATGGATCTCGTCCGATTCATTTGCCGAAAGATTGATCGCATTTGCAGCCGTTGAAGGCATTTTCTTTTCAGGCGCATTCTGCTCGATCTATTGGCTGAAGAAAAGAGGTTTGATGCCCGGACTGACATTCTCGAACGAGCTCATTTCCCGCGACGAAGGCGTTCATTGCGATTTCGCCGTGCACCTTCATAACCATCATCTGGTCAATAAAGTTCCAAAAGAGCGCATCAGGGAAATCATTGTCGATGCTTTGAATATCGAGCGCGAATTCATCACCGAGTCGCTCCCTGTAAGCCTTATCGGGATGAACGCAAACCTGATGACGCAATATCTCGAATTCGTAACCGACAGGCTGTTGGTGGAATTGGGCTGCGAGCGCGAATACAACGCCGCAAATCCATTCGATTTCATGGATATGATCTCGCTTCAGGGAAAAACCAATTTCTTCGAAAAGCGTGTTGCAGAATATCAGAAAGCCGGTGTCATGAGCACGGATTCTGATTCGCAGAAGATTTCGTTCGACGCGGATTTCTGATTAATTTGAAGATTAGATGATTTGAAGATTTGAAAATGAATCTTAATTCAAGTTATCGCTTTTATGGAGCATCTTCAAATTTTCAAATTAACACATTTTCACATTTTTACAAATAACCCCGAAGCGGAGAAGGGATTCCCGTCTTCATTAAACACCAAAAGCTTATGTATGTAGTAAAAAGGAACGGCAGTAAAGAGCCGGTAATGTTCGACAAAATCACGGACAGGATTAAAAAATTATGTTACGGCCTCAACGATTTGGTTGATGCGGTAAAAGTCGCCATGCGGGTCATCGAAGGACTCTATGACGGCGTGACTACATCAGAGCTCGACAACCTGGCGGCGGAAACGGCTGCGGCAATGACGGTACAGCATCCCGATTATGCGCTTCTTGCCGCACGGATCGCCATTTCGAACCTTCACAAGAACACCAAAAAGTCGTTTTCAGAAACGATGTCGGATATGTTCTTTTACGTCAACCCGCGAACAGGCAAGGAATCTCCGCTACTTTCCGAAGAAGTTTATGAAGTGATCCGCGAAAACGCTGCTTTCCTTGATTCGCACGTGATTTACAACCGCGATTTCAATTATGATTATTTCGGATTCAAGACACTTGAGCGTTCGTATTTGCTAAAGATCAACGGCAAGATCGTCGAGCGCCCGCAGCATATGCTGATGCGGGTTGCCGTCGGGATACATTTGAACGATCTTGACGCCGTCATCGAGACATACGAATTGATGTCGAAGAAATTCTTCACGCACGCAACGCCAACGCTTTTCAACGCCGGAACGCCAAAACCACAAATGTCGTCTTGTTTCCTTCTGGCGATGCAGGATGATTCTATTGACGGAATCTACGACACATTAAAACAGACCGCCAAGATTTCACAATCTGCAGGCGGAATCGGATTATCGATCCACAATGTCCGCGCGACAGGTTCATACATCCGCGGCACGAACGGAACTTCGAACGGAATCGTTCCGATGCTTCGTGTTTTCAATGATACGGCGCGTTACGTGGACCAGGGCGGCGGCAAAAGAAAGGGAAGTTTTGCGATCTATCTTGAAACATGGCATGCCGATATCTTCGATTTCCTCGATCTGAAAAAGAATACAGGTAAAGAAGAAATGCGTGCGCGTGATTTGTTCTTCGCGATGTGGACCTCGGATCTATTTATGAAACGCGTGCAGGAAGATGCGCAGTGGACATTGATGTGCCCGAATGAGTGCCCCGGACTGTACGAAGTTTATGGCGAGGAATTCGAGGAATTGTATCAATCATACGAAGCGCAGGGCAAAGGCCGCAAGACAATTCGTGCACGTGAACTTTGGGAGAAAATTCTCGAGTCGCAGATCGAAACCGGAACACCTTACATGCTGTACAAAGATGCTGCGAACCGCAAATCGAACCAGAAAAATCTTGGTGTGATCCGTTCGTCGAATCTTTGCACCGAGATCATGGAATACACCTCGAAAGATGAGATCGCAGTTTGTAACCTTGCATCTATTTCGCTTCCGATGTTCGTTGAGAATAACGAATTCAACCATCAATTGCTTTATGATGTGACCAAGCGCGTGACACGCAACCTGAATAAAGTCATCGACAGGAATTACTATCCGGTTCCTGAAGCTGAGAATTCGAACATGCGCCACCGTCCTGTCGGATTGGGTGTTCAGGGATTGGCCGATGCGTTCATCCTTTTGAGGATGCCGTTCACATCGGACGAAGCGAAAAAACTTAATCAGGAAATCTTCGAAACGCTATACTTCGCTGCGGTGACCGCATCGATGGAAATGGCAAAAGAAGAAGGCCCTTACTCAACATTTGCAGGATCGCCGATCTCTCAAGGTGAATTCCAATACAATCTTTGGGGATTGAAAGACGAAGAGCTTTCAGGCCGCTGGGACTGGGCGTCATTGAGGAAAGAAGTCGTTGAACATGGCGTCCGCAACTCGTTATTGGTTGCACCGATGCCAACCGCGTCGACCTCGCAGATCCTTGGAAACAACGAAGCATTCGAGCCATATACATCGAACATTTACACACGCCGCGTGTTGTCGGGCGAGTTCATCGTCGTCAACAAACACCTTCTCGAAGACCTTGTAAAACGCGGATTGTGGAATGAAGAATTGAAACAGGAAATCATGCGTCATAACGGATCGGTCCAGAACATCGACAGGATTCCGGCCGATTTGAAAGAACTTTACAAAACCGTTTGGGAAATGTCGATGAAAGACATCATCGACATGTCGCGCCACCGCGGATATTTCATCGACCAGTCGCAATCGCTCAACCTGTTCATGCAGGATGCGAACTATGCGAAGCTCACATCGATGCACTTCTACGCATGGCAGTCAGGATTGAAGACGGGAATGTATTACCTGCGCACGAAATCAGCCGTTGATGCGATTAAGTTTACGCTTAACAACGATAAAAAGGCACAGCCGGTTGCAATTACAGAAGAAACAGCTGTGATCAACCAGCCAGTGGCGGCACCGGCAGCGGAAGCCCAGGCCATCGAAGCCGACGAATTCCGCGCGATGCTTGAAAGATCACGAAATGCCGAACCGGACGATTGCGAAATGTGCGGTTCTTAAATAATCCCTACCTTAGCAAACAGCTGTCGATTTCGATGGCTGTTTGTTTTTTAACATATTTCAAACTTCATCAGTTCGTTGATCATCATTCTTCGGTTTCGAACCGCGGAATATGTATAAAAACTTCAAACTTCATCAGTTCAAACCGATGAATATCGATTTACGGCCCGAGCATAGCGAAACGGCGAAACAATATCGACCGATAAAGTTTATTTAAACATTAACTTCGCACCTTACGACCTTCCTAGCAAAAAAAAATGTCAAAAGAAAAGAAAAACCTCTACACCGGAATCATCGAGAAAGATGAAAAGGGAAACTATCATTGCGGACGATATCTGCTGGATTACCGTCATACGGAATCGAAATTCAAAGTCGGCGATAAAGTCTACATCAAATCCGCTGTCGCCAATCCAAGTGACGCGAGCCGTGAACAATATCCTATGAAAACAAAGGATTTTTTCCCTGCGGACGACTCAAATAAACAAAACAACCCATAAACAAATCATCTTCGTATGAATTGGGAACAGCTTCTTTCACTCCGCCGCCAGGGCGACAAAGGCAAACGCCTACGGAAAGAGCAGGACGATACGCGTCTTGGCTTTGAAGTCGACTACGACCGCATCATCTTTTCATCGGCATTCCGAAGCCTGCAGGACAAAACGCAGGTCATTCCGCTTTCAAAAACCGATTTCGTCCATACGCGGCTGACGCATAGTTTGGAAGTATCGGTGGTCGGCCGTTCACTTGGGAGATTGGTTGGAAAGGAGGTCATCAATAAATATCCTCATCTGAAGGAAGTCCACGGTTTCCACATGAACGATTTCGGAGCCATAGTCGCCGCGGCTGCGTTATCGCATGATATTGGGAATCCACCGTTTGGACATTCAGGAGAGAAAGCAATCGGCGAATATTTCAGCATTGGAAACGGACGGAAATTCAAGGACCAATTGTCGGAGAAGGAATGGCAGGATCTGATCGACTTTGAAGGGAATGCGAACGGGTTTTCGGTCTTGACGGCAACCCGCCCGGGAAATGAAGGCGGACTCAGGATATCGTATGCAACTCTTGGCGCATTCATCAAATATCCAAAGGAAAGCCTGCCAAAGAAACCTACGAAGAATATCGCCGATAAAAAATATGGATTCTTTCAATCTGATAAAGAGTTCTTTCAGGAAGTGGCATCGGAGCTTGGACTTATTTCGAACAAATCAGGGAAAGATATCGGATACGAACGCCATCCATTGGCTTATCTGGTAGAAGCTGCTGATGATATCTGTTACACGATCATCGATTTTGAGGATGGCATCAACCTCGGACTCGTATCAGAAGATTATGCATTGGAATATTTGATCAAGCTGGTTAAGGACACGATCGATACGGCGAAATACAACTCGCTTACTACCAAAGAAGATCGTATCAGTTACCTGCGGGCACTTGCTATCGGAAGCCTGATTAATGACGCTGTAAAGATCTTTGTTGAAAATGAAACGCTGATTCTTGAGGGTAAATTTCCATATGCGCTGATGGACAAATCGAAGTACAAAGCGCAAATGGACGATATTATAAAACTCAGCGTCAAAAATATTTATCAGAGTCGCGAAGTCATTGAAAAAGAACTGGCAGGATATCAGATTATCCAAACGCTGTTGGACAAATTCATCACTGCGTATAACAATAATGCAGAGAACACTTGTTCGAATTATGACAAACTGCTGATCAAATTGCTGCCGGAAAAGTTCATCCGCGAAAAGGAATCGCTTTATGAACGGCTGCTTCACATCTGCCATTTTGTATCGCTTCTGACTGATGGAAATGCATTGGAATTGTTCGATATGATAAATGGGAAAAGCAAATCATAATCAATTCATCATGAAATCACTGCTGATCCGACATGCACAAGGTAACAAGGTACTTCTGATGTTTGTCATCACATCGATCATTTATTCGGTGATGCTTTATGTCACGATCCCGAATGTGGCATCGTATGCAGCCGGCATGACGCTGTTGGACATGCTTCCGATGGGTTACGACCACGATTATGTTATCAGATTATTCGATGCGCTTGGAGAAGTCGGACGCCATTCGTACTTAAAGCAGCAGATTCCGTTGGACATGCTTTATCCGGGTTTGTTTGCCGTTACCTATTCGTTGATTTTACGTATCTGATTAAAGCAGTCGGCAAGGTCAGCAGTCCTTTTTTTCGTGTAGCCTATCTACCGCTCGTTGCCGGTATTTTTGATTATCTTGAGAATATCGGCATCATTACGATGATCAAAACGTATCCGGATGTTTCCGTTTTCCTGGTTAAGATGACTTCCATTTTTTCCGTGATCAAAAGTGTGAGTACGACGATCTTCTTTCTCGCGCTGATCGTTGTGTTTGTCATCTTCCTGATATCGACGTTCAGGAGCAGGAACGTCAAATAAACTGCATTACGCTGTCGCGGATTCCCGCGATGTCTATTCCCGCAATTTTCTGAAGTTCGGCAACGGTCCCATGTTGCGGGAATTCATCTGCGATTCCCATCATTTTGATCATCGCACAATAGTGGTTCTGAGCCGCAAACTCCGAAACAGCGCTGCCAAATCCGCCTTTGATGACGCCATCTTCGATGGTGATGATATGTTCGGATTCACGAAAAATGACATGAAGGAGGCCTTCGTCGAGCGGTTTGATAAAAGGGAAATGATAATGTGCGATATCCTGCGATTCGATTGCAGAAACCACATTGTTCCCGATAAAGCCGGTGGATAATATTGCGGCTTTCCTGCCGTCCTGTAATTTGACCGCCTGGCCGATCCTAATTTCCCTGAATGGCTGCTGCCAGTCGGTCACCACGCCGCGGCCTCTCGGATACCTGATCGCGATCGGATGTTTTAATTCGCCAAGCTGGACTGTGTAAAGAAGATTTCGAAGTTCGACTTCATTGATCGGAGCGGCCACAATCATGTTCGGGATGCATCGCAAATAAGCGATATCAAAGATCCCGTGATGTGTTGCACCGTCTTCACCAACCAGTCCGCCACGATCCAGACAAAATATGACGGGTAAATCCTGCAATGCCACATCGTGGATCACCTGGTCGTAGGCACGCTG
>CBDUBP010000028.1:0-15376 GCA_965365415.1 uncultured bacterium
GGCAGTTTTAATGGCGGATCGGCAGCGGCAGGTTCCGCAACCAACTTTAACGGGCAAACCGTACTTATGAACGCCTCGTCGGTTCTTGTTCCAAATACACCATACCATATCAAGCTTGTGATCGCCGACCGTTCGGATGCCGAATCGGATTCTGCCATCTTTATCTCATCAGACAGCTTTAACATCGGCCAGGATGTTCTTGGCCTCGATCTTACAGTCGCGTCGGAAACGGCTATCTGCCATGGCGGGACATATAATCTTTCAACAGATCTTGACGCGGCTGAATATTCATTCTCATGGACTAAAGACGGCGCGGCTATATCAGGACAAAACGGGCCGTCGATCAGTGTTACCCAGCCCGGAACTTATGGAGTCACCTATACAAATATCCTTGGCAGCTGCCAGCCTGTGACGGATTATATCAATATTGAATTCTATCCACAGTTCAATACGCCAAGCCCGATGACATTATACAGATGTGGAAATGGCGGTTCATATCAATTTGACCTGTCGCTCAATACGACGATCATTACCTCGGGCGGCAGTCCTGCACCGCTGGTATCACATCATACGACGGCCGCGGATGCGCAGACGGGAGCAAACCCCTTACCTGTAATGTATTCCAGCACGGGTGGTCAGACGATTCATGTCAGGATCGAGAATCCAGTCACCGGATGTGTCATCATCAAAACTTACCAATTGCAAGTTACTTCCGGAGTTGTTGCAAATCAGCCTGAAAACATGTCGAAATGCGCAAGATCACTGACGGTGAACAATGCATACTTTGATTTTACAACGCAAACGGCGGCGATCCTGGGCGGACAGTCGGCGATTGCAAATGTCGTTTCGTACCATATTTCCCAGCCGGACGCAAATACCGGAGCAAACCAGATCACGACTCCTGATCACTTTTTGTCGGCCGGGCAAACCATCTATGCACGTGTACAGAATGTAACCGATCCATCGTGTTTCAGCACAACTACTTTCGAGACGATCGTAGTTCCGCGTCCGCCTGTTGATTCATTTCAGGATATAATCGTATGTGAAGATTTTGTCCTGCCTCCGTTGACAAACGGACAGTACTTTACAGGCCTGAATGGAACGGGCACTGAAATGTTTGCCGGCGATGTCATTACCCAGACTCGTACAGTATACATTTATAATATCAGCGAGGAATCAGGTTGCTGGTCGGCCAGCGATTTCAAAGTTACGATCATCGACCCGCTCCAACTTTCACCTGTTGATGGAACTTTCTGCGGCAGCTATACGCTTCCAGCACTAACCGTCGGTGAATATCATACCGAACCGGGCGGTTTGGGAAGTGTGATTCCTGCGGGAACCGTCATCACCGAATCACAGCAATTATACTATTACTACGAAACTGAAGTCGAGCCTTTCTGTGCGATAGATACAGATTTCGACATCACGATCCTGCCTCAGCCACAACTGCCACCGTTGCCTGATGTTTTTGGATGCGATTCATATGTGCTTCCTGCGCTGGCAGTTGGTAAATACTATTCACAGAACAATGCTCAGGGTACCGAAATCCCGGCCGGGACTGTGATTACATCAACCCAAATGATCTTTGTGCACGCCGAATCGAACACAACTCCAGTTTGTTCGGCAGACGATTCGTTCAATGTCATAATCGGGATCGATCCGCCGGCCGACATCGTCCAGTGTGAACCATATATGCTGCCGGTCCTGGCCGTCGGCGGATACTTTACAGGCCCGAATGCCAGCGGTACCGAAATTCCGGGTGGCACGATGATCACATCGCCAATGTCCCTATTCCTTAATATCCCTGCAAGTGCGGGAAGCTGTGCGGCAGACCTGAATTTCAACCTCAGCATTTCACAGCCGCCTGTTGATACGCTCCCATCGGTGACCGTGTGCGACAGCTATATTTTGCCCGCAATTTCAAATGGCAGATATTATACGCAATCAGGCGGCCAGGGAACGGAACTGATTGCCGGCGATATCATTGCAGAATCACAGACCGTTTATATTTATGATTCGGTTTCTGCGACTTGCAGCAACCAGTCAAGTTTTGATGTGACGATTATGCCTGCACCGCCGATTGATTCGCGTTCGGATATCGATGTTTGTAATTCATACACATTGACACAGCTTACCGACGGTAATTACTACACCGGCCCCGGAGGAACGGGAACTATATTACCGGCCGGAACAGTCCTTACCGAATCGCAGATTGTATACATTTACGCTCAAGGCACCGGAACTCCAGCATGTACGGCAGAAAACAGTTTCGAACTCTATATTTTCTCAGTAGAAGCCGATGCACCGGCAAATGTCACGGCATGCGACAGCTACGTGCTGCCTGCGCTCACCATCGGAAATTATTATACGCTACCCGGCGGACCTGCTGCGATCGGTCAGACGATGCTGAATGCCGGTGATGTCATCACAACAACGACGACGCTTTATATCTATACCGAGTCAGGTGAACGAATCAATTGCAGCGACGAGAATTCATTTACGATTACAATCAATCAGACACCTTCAGTTTCTGATCTTGCGGATGTGGTGGTTTGTGATGCCTATCGACTTCCTCCTATTTCGATCGGAAACTATTTTACCGGGCCAAACGGAACGGGTACAATGATGAGTACAGGTGATGTTTTAACGGAAACCCAGACAGTTTATATTTACGCTACATCCGGCACAACTCCGAATTGTTCTGCCGAAGAGTCATTCACCGTAACGATCTACAATGTTGATCAGCTTTCTGATGTTACAGTTTGTGATTCGTATGTGCTTCCTGAACTTAATATTGGAGGATACCGTACGGGACCAAACGGAACCGGCACAGCCTTAAGCGCAGGGACAACGATAACGTCTTCTCAGGTAATTTATATTTTTGGCCAATCGCCATTTACGCCGTCGTGCGCCGATGAAACAATGTTTTTCGTCAATGTAGTCCCACAGCCCGTAGCGAATCCGGTTCCCACTTCGATTGCGACGACCTGTGATAATGACGGCTTTAATGACGGAATCACGAATTTTGACCTTACAACACTAAATTCAACGGTTCTTGGAACGCAGACGGCACCTGAATTCATCATTTCATGGCATGCATCACTGGCAGATGCAAATGCAGGAATCAACCCGATTTCGCAAACGACTGCAGGAGTCGGATTTGTACGTGTCGTAAACAGCCTCACACCCGGTTGTTATGCGGTGCGACCTGTAACAATCCGCGTATCGACAATTCCTGAGCCGTCTCCGATCGGAGGAACGATCTGTTTTGATGTCGAAACGCAGACATTGATCAGGTCGTATACAATCAACAGTGGACTTAGTGCTTCAACCCACACTTTCGTCTGGAGAAACGAAGAAGGCACGGTCGTTGGCACAGGAAGCTCGTACACGGCGACTGCTCCGGGTGAATATACTGTCACGGCAGTCAGCAACCTTACCGGATGCATGTCCGAACCTACTCCTGTAAACGTCATTCCGTCTGAGCCTGCAGAGGTAAAAGTGGAAGTCAGCGGCGCATTCGAGGACAACCAGCAGATTCTCGTCCTTGCAGAAGGAACCGGGCAATACGAATACCAGCTCGATCATGGCCCGTTTCAGGAAAGCCCGATCTTTGAAGACGTAGCGTCGGGAATGCATATGATAACAGTCCGCGACATCAATGGCTGTGGAGAGACGACGATTGAAACGCTTGTGATCAATTATCCGCATTACTTTACGCCAAATGGCGACGGGTATCACGATACATGGAACATAAAAGATCTTCAGGCCGATGCAACGTCGAAGATCACGATCTACGACAGATATGGAAAGATCATTACGCAAATCAAACCATCGGGCGCAGGATGGGACGGCACATTCAATGGAAATCCGCTGCCTTCAACCGACTATTGGTTCGCTGTTGAGTATGCATATGGTGCCGAAAAACGCGAATTCCGCGCACACTTTGCAATGAAGAGATAATTCCAAGCAATTTATTATTAAGGCTTTCCATTTCGGGAGGCCTTTTTATTAAAAAAAAGTTGACGATTGCTGTAACAATGGATAATGCTTTAAGTCTACTACGGCAATTTCAATCATCAATCAAAAAATGAACTTCAAATTAATTATCTTATGCCTGCTGCTGCCGGCGGGCGTTCTTTTTGGTCAGTCGAAAGGCAGCATTTCTGGAAAAGTAAACGACAAGCTCACCTCCGACCCGATCGCATACGCAACGGTCGTGATCAAGGAAGACTCTAAAGTTGTTACCGGCGGAATTACCGACGATGCGGGAAATTTCGAAATCAAGAACCTTGATCCGAAAAATTTCTCGGTTGAAATCCAGTATATGGGTTACAAGACGTTCATAGTATCGGCTGATCTGACTTCGGGAAAGAATGTTTCCCTGGGAACGATTGCGCTTGAGGACGAGGCAACAAAACTCAGCGACGTCAACATCATAGCCGAACGATCGACAATTGAACAGAAGATCGATCGTAAAGTGGTCAATGTAGGCCGCGACCTCACTACTGCGGGAGCCACGGCTGCCGAGATCATGAATAATGTTCCGTCGGTGAATGTCGACCAGGATGGCAAGATATCCCTGCGCGGTAATGAGAATGTCCGGATTCTTGTGGACGGACGTCCGACGAACATTGAAGCGTCTGAATTGCTCAAGCAGATTCCATCGACATCGATCAAGCGCATCGAACTGATCACTAACCCAAGTGCGAAATACAATCCCGAAGGAATGTCGGGAATCATCAACATTGTTCTGCATAAAAACGCTTCGGATGGATTTAATGCGAGCCTTAATACCGGCCTGACTGTTGGCGTAACCCCGAAATCGAACAATTCGATCAATATGAACTTCCGCCGGGGGAAAGTCAATTTTTTCGGAACTTATGGAAACAATTTCGGCGAGCATTACAATGACGGCCATATCCACAGGCTGCATGACGATTCTCGTGAGAATTTCGATATCGTAAATGATGAAAAATCGCATTTGGTAAAGTTTGGGATGGACTTTTACATCGACGACCACAATACGATCTCTGCATATACAAATCAGAACTTCGGCGACGGCACGGGAACCATCGATCTGCGTCTGACCTCGCCTATTTTTTCGGATAATCTTTTCCAGCGATCCGTGTACGACGGCGGCGACAAAAATGGCGCCTACAATCTCGCATACAAACATCTGTTTAAAAAAGAAGGCGAAACACTCGATTTTGAGACGAACTACTCGATTTACGAAAGCGATCAGTTTGCAACTTTCAATACGGATTTCCTTGATCCTGCGATCGTGGATGAATTCTATACTGACGATGTTGAAGACAAACGCATCCAAACGACCGTAAACCTCGATTATGTCAATCCGCTCAATGCCAAATCGACGCTCGAACTTGGTGCCGAAGCGCGGATCATCAGGACCGAGAATGCGTACGTCAGGGAATCTTTTTCGCCTGAAGCATCGATCGGCGGTTACGGATATGATTATGATCTCGACATCTTTTCAGCCTATGCGACCTTTGGGCAAAAGTTCGAAAAGATCAGCTATCAGGTAGGTGCACGTTTCGAAAGCTACAAGGTAAATGCCGAGCTTGACGGAGCGACGGAATACAAAGATGATTACATTACGCTGTATCCATCGGCATCGCTTGTTTATACCCCGACGGAAGCAAACCAGTTCCAGCTGAGTTACAGCCGCCGCGTGGATCGTCCGAGTCTGGAGCAGACACGTCCTGTACGCCAATTCTCGACACCTCGCGTAACATCCGTCGGTAATCCGGAACTCGATCCGCAGTTTACTAATTCTGCCGAATTGAACTATACGCGGACTTTAGAAAATGGAACGATCACGTCCGGAGTTTACGTTCGCCACATCACAAATGAGATCAGCCGCATCATTTATCCCGATCCCGAAAATCCCGAAACAAAACAAATTTTAAGTTTCGACAATTTTGACGACAATACTGCGTTCGGGTTTGAGCTTTCCGCTAATTATAAGATCACAAAATGGTGGGATGTGCAGCCGTCGATTGATTTTTCAAGCATCAAGCAAAGCGGATTGGTTTCAGTGCGCCAGGAAAATGATGAATTTGAGTTCGTTCAGAAAGATGTGACTTCATCTGCATTCAATGCACGGATGAACAACAATTTCAAGGCAACCAAAAACCTGCGATTCCTTCTATTTGGATTTTACCGAAGCGATGTGGATGGCATCCAGGTTCACAGCAATGAAATGTACAAGATCGATGCAGGCGGAAGGTATTCGATGCTCGATAATAAATTGACGTTTAGTGTTCGTTTCAACGACATCTTCAATACGCAGGAATACAGCTTTACGGCAGATAATCCATATCCGGCGGAGGGCGCATTCGGATGGGAAAGCCGTACCGTGTATTTCGGTGTAAATTATATGTTTGGTGCCGGTAAAAACAGGGAATTACAGCGCAAACAGCGCGATGACAATACTAAACAGAGTGGTGGCGGTCTTTTTTAGGCAGCCGATTATTTAAATTGGGTTAAATAATAGCTTATGTTTATAGAAGACCCCGGGCCTATCCAACCCGGGGTTTTTGCTTTTTACCAGCGAATGATCACGCTTCCCCAAGTGAACCCGCTGCCAAATGCGGCAAGAACTACAAGATCACCGGACTTTATTTTCCCTTTTTCCCACGCTTCGGTCAGTGCGATCGGGATCGACGCGGCAGTGGTATTCCCGTAACGCTCGATGTTGTTATAAACCTGATCGTCGCTCAACCTGAATTTTTGCTGTATGAATTGTGAAATCCTCAGATTCGCCTGATGCGGGATGAGCATATTGATATCAGACACCTGAAGGTTGTTCGCCTGCAGCCCTTCCATGATGACTTCACTAAACCTGACAACTGCATTTTTAAACACGAATTGTCCGTTCATGTACGGAAGGTAACTTTCGTCGTTCGGATCGTTGTCAGCCAAAATATCGGAAACCCAACGTCCTCCCATACCGGGCGCCTTGACGATCAGTTCCTCGGCATGCTGGCCTTCGGAATGAAGATGAGTGGAAAGGATTCCTTTTGCAGGATCTTCTTCGCGACTTAAAACGGCAGCTCCGGCACCATCGCCAAAAATGACTGAAACCCCGCGACCGCGCGTGGTAAAATCGAGACCTGAAGAATGAACCTCTGATCCAATTACAAGAATGTTCTTATACATCCCGGTTTTAATGTACTGATCCGCGACTGAAATTGCATACACAAATCCTGAACATTGATTCCTGACGTCAAGCGCGCCGACTGTTTTCATGCCAAGGTCACGCTGGACGAGGACTCCCGGGCCCGGAAAGTAATAATCCGGACTCAGCGTGGCAAAGATGATGAAGTCGATGTCGTCCTTTGAAATCTGCGAGCGTTCAAGCGCGATCCGCGCTGCCTTTACACCCATCGAAGTTGTGGTATCGACTCCTTTTTGAATATGGCGCCGTTCCTTGATTCCTGTGCGTTCCTGGATCCATGCATCGTTGGTATCCATGATTTTCGAAAGATCGTCGTTGGTGACTATGTTGTCCGGGACATAAAATCCGAGACCTGATATTTTTGAATGATACATACGAATGAGACGCAGATGAAATGACTGCGGCCTTGCAAGGTAAGAAATCTTATGAATTGGAGATGATCAAATGATCGACGCTTTGCGGTACCCAAGATAAACGCCTGTCCCCGATTCGAACGGAACGCCGCTGATAAAATAAATCGTCCCGCAATTCGATGTGGTTGAAATCAGGTAGTAATTTCCTTTGAAATATGAATTAACCACAACTGCACGAAGCGGCGACACCTCGACAGCGCGGAGCATTTGAGGATAGCACAAAACCATTTCGCCGTCATCGACACCACCATTTAAAAGGTGTTTCGGAATTTCGGAGACGTCGCCAAACAGCGTAGCGACATATCTGGACGGCGGATTATGATAAATTTCTTTTGGCCTTCCCGAGGCAACGACCTTTCCATTCCGCATCACGATCACGAGGTCGGAAAATGCAAGAACTTCATCACTGTCGTGTGTTGCGGTAATGCATGTCACACCAGCCTCTTTCAGAAATCCATAAACGTTCCGCCTGAGCGTATTACGTCGAAAAACATCGATCTGGCTAAAAGGTTCATCAAGCAGCAAAACTTCAGGCCGTGGTGCAAGGGCTTTTGTGATGGCGATGCGCTGCTGCTGTCCGCCGCTCAGGTTCTTGACGTCAATCTTTGAATATTCCGACATTTCGACGAGCTCGAGCAGTTCCGCGATTCGTGCCTTCTTTTTGGGCTTGTCGGTATTTGATAAAAATTTCCCGACATTCTCGGCGGATGAAAGGTATGGCATCAATCCAAAATCCTGTGCAAGATATCCGAAACCCGGTGGGCCTGGAAGTAAATTGAATTTCGGTCCCAGAATCGGCGTGCCACCATACGTGATCGACCCACTGACAAGATCGTACATTCCAAATAATAATTTCAGCAGCGTACTTTTTCCGCTGCCGCTTTCGCCGATGACTGAAACATGCATTCCATTTGCAATGTCGAAACTGACATCATTGACGACGTTGTCGTTGCCGTATGAAAATGAAATGCTGTCAATTGATATCATCGGGAAACCTTCGAGGATTATAAAACCTTTGAGGTCTTAAAGACCTTCGAGGTTTATGACGTGGTAAATGTACGTGCGATTCAAAAAAAAAACTGCCCCGGAGAGCAGTCTTGATCAACATTGCATTTTAATTCTTTTTTGCTTCCTTCTCTGCGTCCTGAATCATTTTTTCGTTGGCAGTGATTGCAAATTCGACGCGGCGGTTTTGGCTCCGGCCTTCCGCAGTTTCATTTGTCGCAATCGGGTCGGCGATTCCCATTCCTTCGGTAGTAAATCGTGACGATGAAATTCCCTTTCCGACGAGATAATTCTTAACCGAAGCAGCACGATCACGTGACAGCCTTAAGTTGTAATCTGCCGGGCCGGTACTGTCTGTATATCCGAAAATCTGGATATTCGTATCTGCATATTCCTTGAAAACAGGAACAAGCCGGTCAAGATTGGCCTGTGCAGTTGATGTAAGCGTAGATTTATCGGTGTCGAATCGAACTGCATTTTCCTTTAATGTCAGCTTGATCCCTTCGCCAACCCTTTCAACCTCCGCACCCGGAAGTGCATTGTCGATCTCACGGGCCTGTTTGTCCATCTTGTTTCCGATGACGCCACCGGCAACCCCGCCGACGACTCCACCGATGACAGCACCAAGTGCGCCTTTTCCTCCTTTACCTAGGTTGTTTCCCAAAACCCCGCCTATCACGGCACCACTGGCAGCACCGATGGCAACGCCACGCTGGGTTTTATTCGTATTCTTCGCGGCTTCGCAACCCGACAGGAACATTCCGGCCGTAATCAGCAATGCCATTAAATAAACTGATAACTTTTTCATGATACGATTTCTTTATTGTTAGTTTTTGGTGAAATGATAAACAACATTCGCCTTACGACCGCCCATGTCGACCATATCGATCAGATCGAAAGAATTCTCGGTTTGGTTTGCGACATCGAGGACATAACCATCGCGGACTTTACGCGCTTTTTCGCCGGCATTGAGTATTTTCAGGACGAACTGGTTATTCTTGTTTCGATACCATGTGATCGGAGAACTGAACGCCGGGCAATCGGCGGCAGCACTTGATAGTGACATTTCGCCCTTATTGTTATTGGCGACCAATTTCCACTGGCTTCCCTGAAAACATTTTGAATCCGCGAGCTGGAATGTATTGACCTGGACGTAGCCGCCGGCAGGAGTGGTAACATTTGCAAGCGTCCATGAGCCGTCCATCATTCGTTCCATTTTCTGGTCGAGTTTGACACTGGTAGGAGATTTGGATTTGCATCCCGCGGCAAACGCAACGGCAATGCATATAAAAATCAGTTTTTTCATTACAATGGTTTTTTCGTTAGTATTACAAATATACAATCGACATCTTCCAAATGTTAAAATGGCGGTTGTAATTAAAACAAGTTTAACAATGCGCCAATTTGTCACATTCGCTTCCGTTGGTATTGGATTTGAAAACGCGGCGGCGGAAAATCATAAATCAAAACTTATATGACAACAGGAAAAATCAACGTAGCGGTAGAGAATATTTTTCCGCTGATAAAAAAGTTCCTTTACAGCGATCACGAGATATTTCTGCGCGAATTAGTGTCGAACGCCACCGATGCGACGCTCAAACTAAAACACCTGACAAGTATCGGCGAAGCCAAAACCGAATACGGCAATCCGATCATCGAAGTCAAAATCGACAAAGAAGGCAAAAAGCTGCACGTCATCGATCAGGGAATCGGAATGACAGCCGAAGAAGTTGAGAAATACATCAACCAGATCGCGTTTTCGGGCGCCGAGGAATTTTTGGATAAATACAAGGATTCGGCAAAAGATTCTGGTATCATTGGTCACTTCGGACTCGGATTCTATTCGGCCTTTATGGTCGCCGAAAAAGTGGAGATCATCACCAAGTCATACAAAGACGAGCCGGCGGCACATTGGACATGCGATGGAAGCCCTGATTTCACGCTCGAGCCATCAGACAAAACCGACCGCGGAACCGAAATCGTCCTTCACATTGCCGACGATTCGACCGAATTCCTTGAAGAATCACGCATCCGCGAACTCCTGAACAAGTATAACAAGTTTATGCCGGTTCCGATCAAATTCGGCACAAAGAAAGATACTCTTCCAAAGCCTGAAGATGCACCTGAAGATTATACGGCCGAAACGATTGATGTCGACAACATCATCAACAATCCGAATCCGGCCTGGACGCGCCAGCCATCGGACCTGACCGATGAAGATTACAAGAAGTTCTATCATGAACTTTACCCGATGCAATTTGAGGAGCCGCTTTTCAACATCCATTTGAATGTCGACTATCCGTTCAACCTGACAGGTATTTTGTATTTTCCGAAACTTGGCCAGGACATGCAGATCCAAAAGGACAAGATCCAGCTTTATCAAAACCAGGTTTTCGTAACAGACAATGTTGAAGGAATTGTTCCGGAATTCCTGACGATGCTAAAAGGTGTGATCGACTCACCCGATATTCCGCTGAACGTTTCAAGATCGTATCTGCAGGCTGATGGCAACGTCAAAAAAATATCGAATTACATCACGCGTAAAGTTGCGGATAAACTCAAATCGCTTTTTACTGACAACCGCGAAGACTTCGAGCAAAAATGGAATGATATAAAGATCGTTCTTGAATACGGAATGCTTTCGGAGCCGAAATTCTATGAAAAAGCCGGCGCATTCGTTCTTTACCCGACGGTCGACGGCAAGTTTTTCACCCTTGATGAATTGAAAGAGAACCTCAAGGATACGCAAACCGACAAAGATGGGAAACTTGTGTTGCTATATGCCGGAAATAAAGACGCACAACACAGCTACATTGATGCGGCCAAAGCAAAAGGCTACGAAGTGCTCCTGCTCGACTCGCCGATCGTGTCGCACCTGATCCAAAAACTTGAAGCCGATAATGAGAAATTGACGTTTACGCGCGTCGATTCGGATCATATCGACAACCTTATCAAAAAAGAGGACGAGGCGATCTCAAAACTATCGGATGAAGAAAAGGATAAACTTAAAACCGTAGTCGAAGAAATCGTCCCAAAAACAACCTATTCGGTTCAATTGGAAGCGCTCGACAGTTCGGCATCACCATTTATCATCACACAGCCGGAGTTTATGAGAAGGATGAAAGAGATGAGCCAAACCGGCGGCGGAATGTTCGGAATGGGCAATTTCCCGGAAATGTATAACCTGGTCGTCAACACGAATTCTGAATTGGCTTCGAACATCCTTAATTCCGAAGACAAAACGCATCAGGAGCAGTTGGTCAAACAGGCGCTCGATCTGGCAAAACTGTCTCAAAACCTATTAAAAGGTGAAGAACTGACAGCGTTTGTGAGAAGGAGTTTCGAATTGATTAAATAGTTGACAGCAGACAGATGACAGTAAAAAGCCGTGGCGAAAGTTGCGGCTTTTTCTTTTAGATTTGAGAAGAAAGAACAAAGAGAAAAGATGACAGATTAATCACCACCCAAGAAAAGCAGCTGTGAAAAGCCAGGTAAGGTAGGCCCAGATGATCGAGAAGAAAATGTGCACAATGGTTTCGAATTTCTTGCCGCGCCAAAGCTGTGGTGAGTATCCGAAAAATTGGATTATCAGTCGGCAGAACCAAAAGACTGCGAGGCCAAGTGAAATTTTCCTGCCGAATTCTGTATGAAGCAATTCCGACGACGAACTCAGGCAGAGAATTCCCATCAACATGACGACAAACGCAATGAAAAATGTATGGACGACCATCACCTGGCGATTGATAAGGCTAAGATGCTTCAGTTCCGTTTTCCAATCGAAATATCGAGGAAATATCACATGTACTAGCGAAAGCATGATCAGGATCGTTCCCGATATATTAAAATGAAGTTCCATTTTTTGCGAGGATGAAATGGGTTACGAATGAATTTATCTGCATGCGATCTCTTATCATAAATCCACTTCCGGAAAATGCCTTTTCCCAGATTGATAAAGGCTGAAAATGAAAGAAACCGATATTATAAGCCATGAAATTCGGAAGGTCGCGAAGGTGTTCGATGATGTGGATCTCTCCGTCATCTTTCAGAATGCGATTCAGTTCACGAAAAAAACGGATGCGCTCGGAATGATCCCGTATCTCGTGCGCGGCAAATTGACAAAGATCTTGTCGACCGAACGATCGCTTGCGGGCAATTGCGCCGTATCCACATTTAATGTTCCCGGATAGGCCGCATATTTTTTGACAGCCCGTTCGATGGAAATTTCAGTATGCTTTGCGGGATCGTAGAAGTTGAATGCCTGAAAATCCGAATGAGGAAACCGGCTTTTCAATATGCCGCTGGTTTCGTCAAATCCCGCAGTGATATTGATAACGAGATTTTCATCTTGATTGCTTTTGATCGAAGAAAAATCATACAATCCGGAAAAATCATATACGTACGCCGAAATAGCAAGCGACCAAAGAACCATCATTCCAATTGCAACTGACAGATACAGCGCTGCATTTCCATCGACGATCATCTGCAACGATGCCAGCACAACGATCAGAATCGCAGCCATGATGTAAAAATGCCTGTTGAAACTGACGATATTCATAATGCCCTGAAATGGTTTTCGTGCTATTTCCATATTTCAACGCGTCCTTTCTTCCATGAATACGGAATGTTCTCAACCACAAATGCATTTGCCGGAACCGCACTTGGGAACTGCTTAAAAAAATCGATCTCACACTTCGCAACTTCGACAGGTTTCGGCTTCCAATTATTTCGCACGCCCTCAACGATGAGCATCTTTCCGGACTTTTCATCAAAGGTAAAGGTAAACGGCAGCGGTCCGGCAAAACGCCTGGCTTCTTCCCATGAACTGAACGGCGAGCCTTCGGGCAATTGCGGATTGCTTTTGGGCCAGATCGTAAGATCTATTCCAGATTTATTCGAAAAAATTTTATAAGATCCGTGATATGTGGCTGATATGTCGGTCGTCGTGTAATGATAATGCGTAAAGATGTTCCCAAACCATGTCATCATTGCACTGTCGGTCTCCGACTTAAGGATGTACAACCCGCGTAGCCGTTTTCCTTCTTTTGTAATGTACCTGACAAAGATCCTGTAACCGATCAGAAAAAAATTCCTGCCGAGGAACCTAGGAAATCCCTGTGGCCGCAAGCCTTTGGTCTGCACCATTGCCACAGCGACAAACCCCCATTTGTCATCAAACGCGTCAACCTGGAGATGTTTTGGAAGCAGCGGCTCGAGATCGGCGACGGGGATTGCAAATGTTACGACGAGCGACCGCTCGAAATACGCGTCTACTGCAAACGGATGGTTTTTAAGAAAGTTTGGCATCGGCTGCAGAGTCGGGATTGATTATAAATGCATTGACATAGATCGTTACAATCAGAACTCCGGCAAATACAATGTTGAGTTTGCCAAACATAAGCAAGTCGGGAACAAAAATGTATTCAAGGATATTCATCGCCGCGATGACCGAAATCTGGGTGTAAATGTTGATCTTAAAGTATTTTCCCGAGAGTATCCAGATTGCCATGATGACTTCGGCGATGCCAATTAAAAACGTGATCGTTCTCGGAATGCCGGTCGACAGAATTTCCGAAACGATTTCCTGGTGCCGCGGTACGACGTTCATCATCTTGCAAACCAGCCCGTTGATCAGCCAGACCATTGCAATGACAAACCGGATGATCACGTAAAGCTGCCTCATTGCGAAAGTTTGATCACGAATATAGGAAAATGCTGATTCGAGCCTGCTTTGTGTGATTAAAATTTTAGTAACCAGTCTGTAAATCATATAATATCTTCTTCGATTTATGGCTGAAATTTGTATGACAGGTTCGCATATGTATAACTTAACAATACCATTATGAAAAGGATAGTAATGACATGGCTCGCATTGTTCGTGGTGGGAATTATTTCGGCGCAGAACAATACGACCAATAGAAAGCGAAGCGGCGAAACGACGCTCCAGAAAGATGCTGCTTCCGACACCGATCGTAAGATGCGCAAAAGCACTCAGGAAGAACCACAGTCGATTATGAAGGAAGACGGCACAACGATCAATGGAAGCAATGGTACGACTACCGGATCAACCACCAGTGGAACATCCAAAAGTTCGCCCGGTGTTGGCGGCAGCGATGATACAGGTGCCGGCGCGATGAGCATCGAACAGAAAAAAGCTGCACGCGAGGAGGCACGCCGGAATGCGCGTGAGAATGCGACAGGCCAGACGTCCGGAAATAATGCAGTGGTGCCCGGAGCCAACGGGACAACGACCGGCTCCACTACAAGCGGAACAACCAGAAGTTCTCCGGGTGTCGGCGGAAGCGATGACACCGGAACAGGAGCAATGAGTGGTTCACAACGCGCAAAACCAAAAGAAAAATAACTTCGTTATTATATAAATAAGCCCGGAGAATTGTCCGGGCTTATTTTATGATCATAACTTACTGATATAACTGCCATACAGATCTTTGAACTGATAGCCTTCCATAAATCTGTCTTTGGATAGTTTTTTATGTTCGGCCAGGCCCCAAAGGACAAACTCCATCAAAAAGTACAGATCTTCATCAGCAGCCTGCGGGACATATTTGCGAACCAGTTGTTTCAAGGGTTTGACGGCATCGAGCTGCTTTTTGTATTGAGAATCCGTCGCATCGTCGGCGATCTCAAAACCGCTGCCGGTAAAGAACCAATCGATGATATCCTGATATTCGCTTCGTACGTTCTTATGCTCGAGCTTCTCGATCTTTGGAAAATATTGTGGAAAGATTGTCTTGACGGC
>CBDUBP010000029.1:0-15300 GCA_965365415.1 uncultured bacterium
GACCGGACGCGTTATTACAAAATCACTGAACTGCGCGACAATCCGTCGGAAATGCAGGTAATCGGTAAGATCATTCATTTAAAGACCGTCGAGCAAAAACGAGGGAAGCGGCTTGTTGCGACATTTACCGATGGAACCGGACAGATGGAGCTGATTTGGTTTCACGGAATCAAGTGGTTTCAGGAAAATTTAAAGCTTGGTGTCCCGCTGGTGGCCTTTGGAAAATGTAGTTCGTTTAACGGATTGTTCAGTATGGTTCATCCGGAAATAGAACTGCTGACCGAACATCAGCAAGGATTGCGGTCGGCGATGCAGCCCATTTATCCTTCGACCGAAACCCTGAACAACAAAGGGATCACAAGCCGTGTAATCACGAAATTCCTCAATCAATTGTTCGTTGAAACGCAGGCTAAATTCTACGATACTTTGCCCGATTCGATTTTAAAAGAGCTTGAACTGATACCGAAGAATGCCGCAATATTCAACATCCATTTTCCTAAAAGTGCGGAGATACTTGCAAAGGCGCGATTCAGGCTGAAGTTTGAAGAGCTGTTCTTTATCCAGCTAATGCTGATTTCGAAAAACCTGATCCGAAAAACCAAGATCAAAGGCCATCCATTCGAAACCGTCGGCAGTTATTTCAATGATTTTTTCAACAATCATCTGCCATTTCCATTGACGGAAGCCCAAAAACGAGTGCTGAAGGAAATCCGCAACGATATGGGCAAGCCTGCGCAGATGAACCGCCTGTTACAGGGAGACGTGGGCTCGGGAAAAACGATCGTAGCACTGATGAGCATGCTGATCGCACTCGATAATGGATTCCAGGCCTGCCTGATGGCACCCACCGAAATTCTTGCAACGCAGCATTTTAACGGATTATCATCTCTCGCGGAAGGACTTGGCATCAACATCAGACTGCTGACAGGATCGACGAAAACCGCCGCGCGTACCGAGATACATTCCCGGCTTGAAGATGGCAGCCTGCATATCATCATAGGAACTCATGCGCTGCTTGAGGATAAAGTCAAATTTAAAAAACTCGGACTTGCCATCATTGATGAACAGCATCGGTTTGGAGTCGAACAGCGCTCGAAACTCTGGAAGAAGAACGAGATTCCGCCGCACGTACTGGTAATGACTGCAACACCAATTCCAAGAACGCTTGCCATGAGCCTTTATGGCGATCTTGACATTTCCGTGATCGATGAGCTTCCACCTGGCCGAAAACCAATTCAAACTGTGCATCGATTTGACACGAACAGATTAAAAGTCTGGAAATTCATTCGCGACGAAATTGCAAAAGGCCGGCAGATATATATCGTTTATCCGCTGATCAAGGAAAGTGAAAAAATGGATTATAAGGACCTGATGGACGGTTATGAGAGTATTTCGCGCGATTTCCCGCTGCCGCAATATTCGGTATCGATCGTTCATGGCAAAATGAAGCCTGCCGAAAAGGACTCCGAAATGAGACGATTCGCCGAAGGAAAAACCAACATCATGGTGGCAACCACAGTGATTGAAGTGGGCGTAAATGTCCCGAATGCAAGTGTGATGATCATCGAAAGTGCCGAACGTTTCGGTTTGTCGCAATTGCATCAGCTTCGGGGACGCGTCGGCCGTGGTGCCGAACAAAGCTATTGTATCCTGATGACGGGCCACAAACTCAGCAACGATACAAAAACGAGGATCGAGACAATGTGCCGCACCAACGACGGTTTTGAGATTGCCGAAGTCGACCTTAAGCTTCGCGGCCCCGGCGATCTAATGGGAACACAGCAAAGCGGCGTGCTTAACCTTCAGATTGCCGATATCATCGTCGACAAGGAGATTTTGCTCGTTGCCCGTCATCACGCGATCAAATTGCTAAAAGAAGATCCGGCACTTTCCCATCCATCAAATGCAATGGTGGCATATGCTTATAGGGAAATGTCGAAAAAGAAGGATATCTGGAACCTGATTTCGTAGGAAAACCAACTTCAATAATATAAGATAAATCTTATTTGGCCTCTTGTTAAATAATATTAAAGTGTCCCGCATTTCGCGTCATAAAACTTAGTTTTGCAGCTTCAATCCTAAGAGCAGAATGAAATTCAAGCATATTATTTACGCCGTATTGATCCTTGGCCTCGGCGCGTTCATTTTTTATCGAATCAGTGAAAACAACAGTGAAAAATCGGCTGAAAAAGACCGCGGCGGAAATAGGGTGACATCGACCGTTTCGGGAATTATCCTGAAGCCCAGAGAGTTTGCAGACAATCTTTCGCTTTCCGGTTCGATCGAGGCCAATGAGCAGGTCGAGATCCGCAGCGAAGTATCCGGAATTGTGGAGTCGATTAATTTTACTGAAGGAAGCACCGTCCGCAAAGGACAAGTGCTTTTTAAAGTCAACGATCTTGAACTTCGAGCACAGCTTGCTAAAGTCCGCACCGCACAGAATCTCGCAGGCGAAAATGAACGCCGGGCGCGGCTGCTCCTTGAAAAGGAAGCGATCAGCCAGGAAGAATACGATATTGCAAGCGCGGATTTTAAATCTGCCAAATCCGAAAGCCAGCTGATCAGCGCCCAACTTTCAAAAGCAACAGTCCGCGCACCATTTCCAGGACGTATTGGCCTTCGTTCGATCTCAAAAGGATCATATGTCACACCCGAAACCGTAGTTGCCACACTTGTAAACAGCAGTCAGGTAAAGATCACCTTCTCGATCCCCGAAAAGTATGCCTCACAAATGAAGACAGGAAATACGCTGACCTTTACGGTTGCCGGTTCGAAGGATAAATACACGGCAAAGATCTATGCCATAGAACCCGAAATTGAAGTCGAAACCCGAACCTTGCGCCTGCGTGCCATCGCCGACAATGCCTCCGGCCGGCTCATCCCGGGAACTTTTGCCAATGTCGAATTACCGCTGGAAAAGATCACCGATGCGCTGCTTGTTCCGACACAGTCATTGATCCCGATCCAAAACGGGAAAAAGATATTCGTAGTTGAAAATGGCAAGGCCAAAGAAGTGGTCGTGGAGACGGGCGCACGTACCGATAAGGAAATTTTGATCACATCCGGGCTAAAAATCGGCGATACAGTCCTGACAACCGGCGTCATGTCGCTTAAGGACGGCGCACCTGTCAAAGTTCAAATCATCAACCCATGAGTTTATCAACCCTATCCATAAAACGCCCTGTCCTGACGATCGTCATGAACCTGGCGCTGATTCTTTTCGGCGTCATCGGTTATACGTATTTGGGCGTGCGTGAATTCCCGTCGATCGATCCGGCGCAAATATCGGTGAGGACGAACTATACCGGTGCGAATGCCGACATCATCGAATCGCAGATCACCGAGCCGCTTGAAAAAGCGATCAATTCCATTGATGGCATCCGGAATATCACCTCGTCGAGCAACCAGGGATCAAGTAATATCACGATCGAGTTCAACCTCGACAAAGACCTTGAGGAAGCAGCGAATGATGTCCGTGACAAAGTTTCGCAGGCCGTTCGTCAATTGCCTCAGGATATCGATGCGCCGCCCGTTGTTTCCAAAGCCGATGCCGATTCGGAAGCGATCATCGCGATGACGGTTCAGTCGGATTCGAAAAATACGCTTGAACTTTCCGATTATGCCGAGAACGTGATCGCCGAACGCCTTCAGACAATTCCCGGAGTCAGTAGCGTGCAGATCTGGGGAAACAGGAAATACGCAATGCGATTGTGGATCGATCCCGTCCGGCTTGCATCGTATGGATTGACCGTTGCGGATGTCCGTAACGCGCTCGAAGCGCAGAATGTCGAACTTCCATCGGGAAAACTGACGGGCGCTAATACCGAGCTGACAGTCAAAACTCTCGGAAACTTATCTACCGAAGAAGAATTCAACAACATCATTATTTTATCCGACAGCGAAAAGATAGTGCGTCTAAGCGACGTCGGGCGTGCGGCGCTTGAAGCTGAAAACCTCGAAACCAAGCTGAGCGAATCGGGCCAGACGATGGTTGGATTGGCGGTGATTCCACAGCCGGGAACGAATTACCTCGATATTGCTGACGGATTTTACAAAGAATTCGAGCAATTCAAAAAAGACCTGCCAAAAGACATTAAGCTCAACATCGCACTCGACAATACGGTGTTCGTCAAAAAAGCGGTGACTGAAGTTGCTGAAACGCTCGCGATATCAATCATTCTGGTTATCCTGATCATTTACCTGTTTTTCAGGAACTGGGCAATTGCATTCCGTCCGCTGATCGATATTCCGGTTTCGCTCATCGCGACGTTCTTCATCATGTGGCTTTTCGGGTTTTCGATAAACGTCCTGACGTTGCTCGCTATCGTCCTGGCGACAGGCCTTGTGGTTGATGATGGGATCGTCGTTACCGAAAACATCTATAAGAAAGTCGAAGAAGGCATGTCGCCCATCGAAGCCGCCGTCAAAGGATCGAATGAAATATTCTTTGCCGTCATATCGATATCTATCACGCTTGCCGCGGTATTTCTTCCCGTAATTTTCCTTGAGGGATTCGTCGGGCGGCTGTTCCGTGAATTCGGCGTTGTGATTGGCGCGGCTGTACTTGTTTCGGCATTCGTATCCCTTACGCTGACACCGATGCTGAACGCATATCTGATCAAAGGCGGCGAACAGAAGAGATCGAAATTCTACAACTGGTCGGAACCGCTTTTTCAAAAAATGAATTCCGGATATGCCGAAGCACTTGGGAAATTCATGAGAAGGAAATGGCTGAGTTTCCCAATACTGGCAGCCTGTATCGGATTGATCTGGTTATTCTTTACAACATTACAAAAGGAAACTGCGCCTTATGACGACCGTTCGATGGTTTCGATCGGTGTTACCGCTCCTGAAGGTGCATCGTATGATTATATGGACAGGTTCATGACCGAGCTCGACGAGTTGATCACCGATTCGATCCCCGAGAAGAAAGTGGGATTAATAATTACCTCGCCGGGCTGGGGTTCGGGCTCTGTAAACACAGGCCGCGCGAGGATTGCTTTGGTCGAACCGTCGGAACGCGACCGCTCCCAAAAAGAGGTTGCTGAAGAAATCACCAAACTCTCGAAGACGCTTCCGGAGGCAAAAACCAATGTCTCACAACAGCCAACAATTGCGGTAAACCGCCGCGGCGGATTGCCGATCCAGTACATCATCCAGGCGCCAAATTTTGAGAAATTGCAGGAAAAGATTCCGCAGTTTATGGAAGAAGCATCGCAGGATCCGACATTTTCAACGACCGACGTCAACTTAAAATTCAACAAGCCCGAGCTATATGTGACCATCGATCGCGAGAAAGCGCAAAGCCTGGGAGTATCCGTCATTGATGTGGCGCAGACACTGCAATTGTCGCTGAGCGGACAGCGTTTCGGATATTTTATGATGAATGGCAAGCAGTACCAGGTCATGGGCCAGTTTGACAAAAAAGACCGCAACGAACCGATCGATCTGACTTCGATGTTTGTCAAAAGTACTGACGGACAGCTAATCCAGCTCGACAACGTCGTAACAATCGAAGAACAAAGCAGTCCGCCGCAGCTTTATCACAACAACAGGTACATGTCGGCCACCGTTTCCGCCGGACTTGCACCGGGAAAATCGATCAGCGACGGAATCGATGCCATGGAACGGATCCGTGAAAAAGTCCTCGATGATACTTTTACAACCGACCTTGGCGGTGAATCGCGTGATTTTGCGGAATCGAATTCGAACACCGCGTTTGCATTCGGATTAGCATTGTTGCTGATCTTCCTGATCCTGGCCGCGCAGTTCGAAAGTTTCATCGATCCGTTCATCATCATCCTTACGGTTCCGATGGCTGTTGCGGGAGCGCTGTTTTCGCTTTGGCTTTTCGATCAGACCTGGAATATCTTTTCACAGATCGGAACGATTATGCTTATTGGGCTCGTAACAAAGAACGGGATCCTTATCGTCGAATTTGCGAACCAATTGCGTGAACAGGGAAAATCCAAGATGGAAGCAATCATGGAAGCATCTGAATCGCGTTTGCGCCCGATCCTGATGACGAGTCTTGCCATCGCGCTCGGGGCTTTGCCGATTGCATTGTCGCTCGGTGCCGCATCTACAAGCCGTATCGGAATGGGTGTCGTGATTGTCGGAGGAACGTTATTCTCACTGATCCTGACACTATTCGTCATTCCGGCAATATATTTCATGTGGTCGCGCGAGAAAAAACACCGTCCCGAATTTGATAACATCAATGTTTACGAAAAATCCATTGCACATGAAGCTTAAGTTTTTGATGTTGATTTTGCCGGTGCTTGGGTTTTCGCAGGAACTTTTGACAGTTGAAGATGCCGTTGCCCTGGCGCTTAAGAACAATTATGATATCCGAATCGCCTCGAACGATGTAAAAATCGACGAGCAGAATGTCAGCCTTGCAAATGCGGGCATCTTACCGCGTGTCGATGCCAACGTGGCCGACAACAACAGCATACAGACTACGTCTCAGGTTCGTTCCGACGGTACGCGGCTTTCACTCGACGACGCACGAAATAACAGCCTGACATATGGCGTTTCACTGGATTGGACCATTTTCGATGGTTTCAGGATGTTTGCACGGTATGATCAATTAAAGGAACTGCAAAACCTTGGTGAAGCCGAACTTCAGCAGACAATTCTTACGCGTGTCGGCGATGTGATGACAACCTATTTCGACATCGTCCAGCAACAGCAGCAGTTAAAAGCGCTTGATACCGCCATCGTGATTTCAGATCAGCGCGTTACACTTGCACAGAACCGCTTTTCTATCGGGAAGGCATCGAAACTTGAAGTGCTCAACGCTCAGGTCGATCTGAACACCGACCGTACGAACCAGCTTCGTCAGCGTGAATTGCTTGCCAATACGAAGATCCGGCTTAATGAGATCATTGCCCGTGATGTAAATACACAGTTTGTTGTGGTGGACTCTGTCGATGTCGATCATAGCCTGCTCCTGCCCGACCTGACGACGCTTGCCGAAAAACAAAATCCCGGATTACAGGCGCAGATTATCAATAAACGCGTGGCCGAACTGCAATTGAAGCAGGTACGTGCGGCGCGTTATCCGACGGTCAGCGTGACAACGGGATATAATTTCAATGAATCGAAGAACAGTTTGGGCTTTACGGCTGAATCTTATGCGCGCGGACTCAATTATGGCATCGGCGCGTCGATGAATATCTTTAACGGATTCCTTCAAAAACGAAACGAACGGATTGCGAAGCTTCAGGTAGAGAATTCCGAGATTGCGATCGAGCAGGTCGATCAGGCCCTGAAATCGCAGTTGTCGACCGCTTATCAATCCTATCTCACGAATATCAGCCTGATGGATGTCGAATCGAAAAACCAGGCACTGGCGCGTCAGAACTTTGAAATTACGAACGAAAAATTCCGCATCGGAACGATCACTACTTTCGAACTGCGTACCGCGCAACTCAATTACATCAATGCGCAGGTGCGGTATTTCAACGCACTTTTCCAGGCAAAACTTTCGGAGATCTCGTTGAAGGAGCTTGCGGGAAACCTGACTTTCTGATACATTTACACAAATCAATAAGATGATTTCGTACAATCCGAAAGACTGGTTTACCTTCATTTTCCGATTCCACAAAGCCGATACATTTCGAAAGCTGATCCCTATGATGATTGCGATTGCGGTCTATTCATGGCTGATCGCGTACATGGAACTCGAGATCTGGCGTTTAGCCGAAAGCAGCCATGTCAGGAACATCACGATCATGCACGGAATGCTCGGATTCGTGATCTCACTTTTGCTTGTCTTCCGGACCAATACCGCATACGACCGATGGTGGGAAGGCCGCAGGATGTGGGGATTGCTCGTAAATTCGAGTCGGAATCTCGCAATGAAGATCAGTGTAATGGTTGCGGATGAAAATGACCGTTCGTATTTCAAAAAATTGATTCCGCGGTTCGCTTCGGTTTTACATCATCACCTGAATGACGAGGAAACGGCGCAGCAGCTTTGGGATGATGCTGATATCGAAGTGATCGACGGGAGGCATCTTCCAAACCATATTGCAAAGATGCTTTTCTCTAAGGCCAATATGTTGTGCGATTCGGGAAAAATCTCAAACGAACAATTGATCATCATCAACTCGGAACTTACGTCCTTTATCGACATCGCCGGTGCGTGTGAACGAATCAAGAATACTCCCATTCCCTATTCTTACAGTGCATTCATCAAAAAATTCATCTTTTTTTATGTGATGACACTGCCGTTCGGTTATGTTTTCAGCCTCGGCTATTATGTCGTTCCGGTCGTTGTTTTCATATTCTACGTGCTTGCCAGCCTTGAATTGATCGCCGAAGAAATCGAAGATCCTTTTGGCAATGACGCTAACGATCTTCCTACGGCAAAAATCGCATCAAATATCAAAAAGCACGTCGAGGAATTGATCTAAAATTTCTTGATAACTTTCCCGATTATCGGCATTTTCGCTTTTCGACAATCGGCATCCAATTGTTATCTTTGCGTCCGTATTTAATCCTGACTAATGAAAATTTCATACAACTGGCTGAGGCAGTTTATAAAGACTGATGCTAAATCTGCTGATATTGCAGCACTGCTGACCGACCTCGGACTTGAAGTTGAAGTAATTGAGAAATATCAATCCGTTCAAGGCGGCCTTGAAGGCGTAGTTGTTGGCCATGTACTGACTTGCGAAAAACACCCATCCGCCGACCGTCTGAAAGTGACGACCGTCGATATCGGAGCCGAGCAGCCATTGCAGATCGTTTGCGGTGCGCCCAATGTTGCAGTCGGGCAGAAAGTCCCGGTGGCTACGATTGGAACTACATTGTACGGAAATGATGGCGAAGCACTTCGGATCGGCAAAGGAAAGATCCGCGATGTTGAAAGCCATGGGATGATCTGCGCCGAAGATGAACTCGGACTCGGAACAAGCCATGATGGGATCATGATCCTCGACGCGGCGCTGAAGCCGGGAACATCCGCTGCGGATGTTTTCAAAATTGAGAATGATGAAATTTTCGAGATCGGATTGACACCGAACCGTTCCGATGCGATGAGCCATATGGGCGTTGCACGCGATCTTCGTGCGGGGCTGCTGCAAAAGAACGAGCATGTCGAGTTGATCACGCCGTCGGTAAGTAAGTTTAAAGTCGACAAGCGTACGTTGAAGATCGACGTCGATGTAAAGGATGGAAAGCTCGCTCCGCGTTATTGCGGCCTTACCATTTCAGGCATTAAAGTCAGTTCGTCACCCGAATGGCTTCAGCACCGGTTGAAAGCGATCGGGATCACGCCAAAGAACAATATCGTCGACGTCACCAATTTTGTACTTCACGAACTTGGACAGCCGCTTCATGCGTTTGACGCGTCGAAGATTTCCGGGAAGATCCTCGTTAAGACAATGCCTGCGGGTACGAAACTAACTACGCTTGATGATGTTGAGCGTACGCTTCACGAAGACGATCTTTTGATCTGCGATGAAAACGGCCCGCTTTGCATCGCAGGCGTTTTTGGCGGCAAAAATTCGGGCGTCACCGAAACCACGCAGTCGATATTCCTTGAAAGTGCCTATTTCAATCCTGTCAGCGTCAGGAAAACCGCAAAAAGACATGGATTGAGCACAGATGCATCTTTCCGTTTCGAGCGCGGCATCGATCCGGCGATTACCGAGTATGCACTCAAGCGCGCAGCCCTCCTGATCCAGGAAGTTGCGGGTGGCGAAGTGACATCTGATTTGATCGATATCTATCCGAAAAAGATCGAAGACCATACAATTTTCCTTAATTACGGCAAGGCGGCGAAATTGATCGGACAGGAATTGCCCAAGGAAACGATCAAGAAAATCCTTGCATCGCTGGATATCAAAGTGAACAGCATGTCGGATGCGGGATTGGGGATCGTTGTGCCGGCATACCGGGTAGATGTGACGCGTGAGATCGATGTCATCGAAGAAATCCTTCGTGTTTACGGATACAACAATATCAATTTTACGAAGAAGTTCCACGCTACGGTCGCCTATTCGCCACGTACTGAAGATTATAAAGTACAGAACATCATCGCTGCCCAGCTGGTATCGCACGGATTCAATGAAATGATGGCAAACTCGCTGACATCTGCGGAATATGCTGCCGTTTCGGGCTCGCCATCTGAAGAAACCGTGACGATGATCAATCCGCTGAGCAACGATCTTGCTGCGATGCGCCAGACAATGCTGCTTTCGGGAATGGAAGCGATATCTTATAATATCAATCGCAGGAATCTCGACCTGAAATTATTTGAGTTCGGGAAGACCTATCACAGGCACGACGGACATTTTCTTGAAAGAAAGCATTTGTCGATGTTCGTGACGGGGAACCGTATCCAGGAAAGCTGGGCAAAACCCCGGAAAACATCCGATTTCTTCCTGTTCAAGGGTTATGTGATGGCGATCCTCTCACGACTTGGAATTGAAAAACTTCAAAGCATTCCGGTATCCGCACAGGTTTTTGCGGAAGGAATTTCACTTGTCGCCGGCGATCATGTCGTGGTTGAGTTGGGTACGGTAAAGAAATCAATCCTCAAGCATTTCGATGTCAAGCAGGAAGTTTTCTATGCGGATTTCGACTGGAATCTTGTACTGAAACTCCTATCAAACAAGATCCGTTATACCGAAATCCCGAAATATCCCGAGGTGCGCCGTGACCTTGCAATGCTTGTTGATGATTCGGTGAGTTTTGATGCGATATACCGGGTTGCACGGCAGTCGGAAAGATCTTTGCTCAGGGAAATCAACCTGTTCGATGTATATTCAGGTGACAATCTGCCCGAAGGCAAGAAATCGTATGCGGTGAGTTTCATCATCCAGGACAATTCGAAAACACTTACAGATGCTCAGGTCGACAAGGTCATGAACAAGCTGATGCAGAACCTGCAGTCGGAACTTGGGGTATCGATCCGTTAATTACGATTGACTATCTTTAACCAAAAAGAAGCGTGATCAATATGCTGATATTTTCAGGGGTTCGGATGTTGCCAATATTTGTGATGACCTTATTGCTTTCGGGAACGGGTCCGGCATGTTCCGAGAAGAAGGAAACCATGAGAAAAAAATCGACGGCCGCACGCATGCAGGAATTCGTAATCGATATTTCAAGGTATGCGCGCGAAATCAAACCGGGATTTATCATCATTCCTCAAAACGGACCTGAACTTGGATTTGTTGAGGCGAATCCCGACGGTCCGCTCGCGACCGATTACCTCAATGCCATCGATGCGTTTGCGGTTGAGGAACTGTTTTATAATGGCGAGAAAAGTCCTGATGAGTACCGCATCAATCTTCTCAAAAAACTGCGCAGGGAAAAACCTGTGATGGCTGCCGAATTTATCAGTGACGACAGGAATATTCCGGATGCGATCAGGAAAAATGACAGTTTAGGATTTATCACGTTTCCACGATCGAAGGAAAATTATCATTATCTGATCATCCCGAAGGAAATTCCAAACGAGAATGCCGATGACGTGACCGACATGTCGAAGGTGAAAAATTACTTGTACCTGATCAACAATGTAAATTTCAGTAATAAGGAAGACCTGATTTCAAAAGTTTCGAAGACCAATTTCGACATGATCACGATCGATCTGTTCTTCTATCGGAAGAATATGTATACTCCGGCCGACATCGAAAAGCTAAAAACCAAGGCCAATGGTGGCAAACGGCTTGTAATCTGTTATATGAACATCGGTGCTGCGGAAAATTGGCGGTACTATTGGAAACTCGACTGGAAACTTGGCAAACCCGATTTCCTTGCAAAAAAATACGAAGGGTACGAAGACGAATTTTGGGTGAAATACTGGGAACCCGAATGGCGCGACATCATTCTGGGAAATGATCAGTCGTATCTGAAAAAAATCCTTGATGCCGGATTTGATGGCGCTTACCTTGATAATACCGAAGCGTATTACTTTCTGTACAAAGACAAATAGCTGTTAGCTATCAGCAATTAGCTTTCTGGCTTTTTCAAGATCTTCAGGCGTGTCGATGCCAATGCTTTTGTGCGATGTTTCCACCATTTTTATTCGCTTTCCTGATTCGAGGTAACGCAATTGTTCCAGCTTTTCGGAAGATTCCAGCAGACTGACAGGAAGTTTTGAGAACGCAAGGATCGCACTTCTCCGGAATGCATACACGCCAATATGCTGATACCATGAAGCATTTGCGTCGCGATCGCGCGGATACGGAATCGGCGACCTTGAAAAATATAGTGCGAACCCTGATTGGTCGCAAACCACTTTTACATTGTTCGGATTGTTGATTTCCTCTTCGTCTGTAATGCGGTACATCAATGATGCGAGATCAATTTTTTCGTCGGCATCTTCCTTAAAAACATCCAGCAGTTTCGCAAGTGGTTCGCGGTCGATGAAAGGCTCATCACCCTGGACATTTACAATGATATCTGCCTCGAGGTTCTCGACGGCTTCGGCGATCCTGTCGCTCCCCGACTCATGTTCTTTCTTGCTCATCATCGCTTTTCCACCATTGGAAATGATCTCTTCGAAAATCAGATTTGAATCGGTAATCACAAAAACATCGTCGAACAATCCTGTATTCACGGCCGCTTCGTAAGTGCGCATAATAATTGTTTTCCCGCCAAGATCCTGCATGAGTTTGGCCGGAAAACGGGTGGATGCGTAGCGCGCGGGGATGACGGCGATGGATTTCATGGGTGAAGCTGCAAAGTGACAAAGAGACAAAGAAACAAAGTTTGGAGGAATTTAAATTTAAATTCTAAATTCTAAATTAAAAAAATTTTAAATCGACTTCCTTTGCAAAATCAGCTTTGTTTCTTTGTCTCTCTGTGAATTTGTTACTGCTTTGTCGCTTTTGCACTTACTCAAAACTCTCATCCTTAAACCCAATCAAATACAGCTTCTCTTTCGCTCTTGTCACTGCGGTATAAAGCCATCGGATATAATCGCGGTTGATGCCATCGGGAAGATATGGCTGCTCGATAAAGACCGTATTCCATTGGCCGCCCTGCGATTTGTGGCAAGTGATGGCGTAGGAAAATTTGACCTGCAAAGCATTAAAATACTCGTTTTCCTTGACTTTTTGCAGTTTGCGGTATTTGGCGCGTTCGTCTTCGTAATCCAACATGACTTCCTGATAAAGCCTGTTTGATTCTTCGTATGTCAGCGATGGCGCTTCGCTGGTGAGCGTGTCCAATAGTAAAACAGTTTCAAACGGCTGTTGGTTCGGGTAATCGACCATCCGGATTTTTACGTGCGCAAATTTGAAGGTATACAATTCCTTGAACGAAAAGATCTCGAGCACTTCGATGATGTCGCCGTTGGCGATGAAACCGACTTCAGTTGAATCCTTTAGCCAGAAGTAATTGTTTTTGACGACCATCAGGTAATCGCCGGTCGACAGTTCGCTTTCACGATCCAATATCCGCATCCGGATCTGCTGGTTGTATTGGTTGGCTCGTTTGTTCGATCTGACAATGAAAGCGGTGTCTTCAATGCTGTATTTTCCATACGCCGAATGAATCGCATCCTGGATATCATAACCGTCTGTCAGCCGGATGATATCTTTGAATCCCGACAGATCAAACTTTTGCTCAGGAATAAAATCATCGCGAAGCAATTCCCGAAGTCCTGTTGCATTCCATAAAATACCTGAATTTTCAGCCTGGCGCATGACTTCATCGAATTCGATCGAGTGGACTTTCATATCATATCGCTTCGCCAAAGCTTCAATGTCCAAAGCCGGGCTCACATCGAGGTTTACAGGCGGAAGCTGCGCGGTATCGCCCAAAAGTATCAGCTTGCAATTGTGGCCCGTATAAACATAGTAAATAAGATCATCGAGCAAAGACCCGTTTTCGTACATCGTCGAATCGGTCGAAGCGTCTGAGATCATTGAAGCTTCATCTACAAAGAAAATCGTGTTCTTATGTTTATTCGGCGCCATCGTAAAAGATACGGTGCCACTTCCTTTTTTAGGGAAATAGATCTTTTTGTGGATCGTATGCGCGGGTTTACCGGAATAATTCGCAATCACTTTAGCCGCCCGGCCCGTCGGTGCCAGCAGAACGTACTTTCGGTTTATGGTTATGAGATTGTTGACAAGCGTCGACACGACAGTGGTTTTTCCGGTTCCGGCATAACCTTTAAGGACATAAATGCTGTCGTTATCCGAATCCATAATGAAAGATGCGACCTGTCTGAAGAACACTTCCTGCTTCAGTGTCGGCGAAAAAGGAAATTCCTTCAAAAGCGTACGATAAAATGCGGTGTCGTTCATTTAGCGGAGCTCAAAAGCGGGTTTCAAAGATAGCGATTGCACGACGGTTTCGGCGAAACACGGCATTCGATTCACATAAAAAAATTGTAAGTTTGCGCCACATGGCATCGGAAACCGACATCACCGGAAAAAAATACAGAAGGCTCGTAATGAAAGTCTCGCAAAGCGGATTTTCATTCTGCTGCATCGATACCCTGACAGGCCGTGTGAATGAAGTCAAGGAAGTCAGCTTCGAGAAATTTCCGCGGGCGAATAAAGTCGAAGACCATTATTGGAATGCCTTCGTCGACAATCACGAGCTTACCAAAACCTACGACGATGTACTTGTCCTGCATGAAAACAACCTGAACACATTTGTTCCAAAAGCGCTGTTCGATGAGGATTATCTCGGGAGTTATCTTCAGTACAATACGCAGGTCTTTGAAACGGACTTCTTTACATACGATGACATTCCGAATTACGACATGTGTAATGTGTACATTCCGTATGTCCATATCAACAATTTCCTGATCGACCAATTTGGTCCATTTACCTATAAAAGCGCGAATAGTATTCTTGTAAAAAGGCTGCTCGACCTGTCGAAGAACGTTGAGGAAATGCAGGTGTATGCGCATTTTGGAAGCGAGCGCTTCGAATTGGTGGTCGTCCAGAATCAAAAGCTGCAGCTGTTCAATTCTTTTGATTACAGGACCAAAGAAGATTTCCTTTATTATTTGCTGTTTACATCAGAGCAGCTCGGACTAAACCCGGAGAATTTCAAATTGCAACTATTGGGCAGGATTTCCGAAAGCGATGAATATTATAAAATGGCTTACAGATATGTGCGAAATGTTTCATTGCTCGACGTTTCGGATCTTACCGAGAGAAACGATTTCGGAAAGGAGAACAATCTAAAGCACTTCATACTATTTCAGCCATGAGGATCATCTCAGGAAAATATAAAGGCAGAAAGATTTTTCCACCTAAGAATCTTCCCGTTCGGCCAACAACCGATATGAGCAAGGAATCTTTGTTCAACATC
>CBDUBP010000030.1:0-15104 GCA_965365415.1 uncultured bacterium
CTGCGCAGGAACAAGACAAAGGCACAGAGCTGAGCCCTGTGCCTTGCAGCTTCGAGGTAAATGGATCGCTATCTCTGCGCCTCGGCCCTCGGTACCCGGACCATCACGCGGTCAGCCTTGAATTTCTCGGCGATATTCGCCGGGTTGATCTCATAGCTCGTCACGTCAAACACCTCGGCGATCTTGTCGCCTACTGTCTGTGTCCATTTGTAAGGCAATGATGAATCGTCGGTAAGGCCGTATCCGTTGAGGTTTACGGCACCGGCGCCCGAGTTGTAAAGTTCGATCCAATCCTGATAAGTATCGTCTTCATCAGTGTTGATATTGGTATTGGAAGTCAGGATTTCATTTATAACCACCTGGCTCTGTGCAGGTGCCACCATCATTAAGGAGAAGAGCAACAAAAAAGCATAGGTAATTTTTGACATAAAATTTGAGATTTCAATTTTGCGTTTCAAATGTAACCATAACAGATTCACAACCTTCATTTTGTCGATGAGAAACGAAATTTCCGCGATGAAACGCAAATTTTTAGCGTGGTGATATTCGAAGCTGACTTTTCGCGGCTATTATATGGGAAAATAACTTGCCGTTTAAAAATAAAAAAATATTTTTGCGAAAAAAAATTACAATTTAATGAGGACAAAATTTGTATTGGCGGGATTATGTTTAGTCCTGGCGTTTGCATCTTGTAAAAAAGAAGAGTCAAAACCTGACGCTCCTGCTGATGCGGAAACCGAGAAAGTCGCAACTTTCGATGTTGTTGTCGACCTGGTGATTCCCACAGACGAAGAACTCATCATTTATTATAAGGACGGATCGAACGAATGGTTTGTTGAGGAAAAGGCCGTATGGCGTGTTGTAAAAGGCGGTACGAATGTTCAGCAAGTGGTATTCAATCTTCCGGAGAACGTTTTGCCGAATGATATACGGTTCGACATCGGCCGCAATGAATATAAAGGACTTAAAAGCCTGCAGATCAAGAAGGTCGCTTTTCATTATTATGGAAAGAATATCGAAATTCCAGGAGACCAGATTATGACTTTTTTCAGGCCAAATGAATACATTGTGTACGACAAGGCAGCGAATCAGTTCACCTTTAAGAAAGACGATAAAGGAAACTATGATCCGTATTTCGAATCAAAGCCCGAACTTTATCCCAAGCTTGCGGAAGCAGCCCTGTAAGTTATTACATCATCATTTTTAAAAAAAAGGTTAATTCGTATGGGTTAACCTTTCTTTATCTCTATTGATACGCCAAATAAAAGAGTTAGTCGGTCCGCATCTTTCGTTTCTTGCCTTGGCAGGTGGTGCAGCGTGCTTCTTTTTCTCAAACATTATTTTAAAGGAAATATTATTGCCTGAAGATTACGGTTTTTATTCGATAATCATCACGTATTTTGGCATAATGTATTTATTGGGGATATTTGGCACAGAACAACTCTTTCTCAGATTTTCAAATAGTGCCTCGCCGAACGTAATCTGTACCTCACCTCACATTTTATGGCTTGTCGCGATCCTATGTGTGATCTCGTCGTTGTCCGGAACATGGTTTCTAAAAAATGGCTATCCTGAACTGAACATTGGATTTTCGATGTTGCTGCTATCAAGCGCCGGGATGGCAGCGTTGCTATTCCTTTTCAATGTGCTCCGACTCAACTCGGATTTTTTTCTCGCGCAGGTCGCAGCGAATTATTGGAAAGTAGCGTTATTTGTCATAAGCATCTTTTTTTATTTAACCAGTAGTCGCGACCTTGATGCGATCATGTTCTTGGTTGCCATCAACATCATCGGCATTTTCATTGCATCGGTTATATTTGTCCGGCTAAAAATCCGGCTTGTCGCGGACATTTATATTCCGGCAAGAAAACTGATTGCGATGGGATTTCATTTTTTACTTGCAATCATAGGTTTTTCCCTTATTACTTTTGCTGACCGGCTCTTGATTGAAAGCAAATACAGTGTTGCAGAATTCGGAAATTTCTTTTACATCAGCAATTTTTTCCTTGCACCATATTCGATCCTGCAAAGTTATATCGGGTTTAAACAGCTTATATTCTTTAAAATGAACTTTACGGAATCGTACCTGTCGAGGTTTGGCCGCAAATCAATCATCCTGGGTATTGGCGTCGGCATTTTCTTGTTTGCGCTGGGTTTGGCCATTGAATACCTTGAGTTCTTAAATTTTACATTTTCGGATTATATCCCGACAATTCTGTTACTTTTGCTGACCGGAACAGTCCGACTGTATTCCTCGACCGTACTCTCAGCCTTTGAGGCGCGTACGACAATTGAGACCCTGAAGCTGGCAAACATATATATTGCGATAATTACAGTGGCCGGCTTGGGGATTCTTTATTTTGCGGTCCGCACTTTTGAAGCAATCCTTGCGGGAGTTTTGGCCATCTGGATTTTAAGATGCGTTATACACCGTCAACTTTTGCTCAGGAAATTAAACGATCAAAGTGAATGAGGCTGTCGATTCGAAAAATCTATACTTTTCTTTTCCTTCTCGGAATTTTTTTTATGCCGTTTAACTCATTTGAAGGCATAAATGAATTGGGGGAATTTAAGCGTGAATCGGGCGCATACTTCCTGATCCTTGGCTTCCTTTTACTCTGTATCGATTTTCTGCGCACCAAAAAGATCCCCATTCCCTATAAAAGTACGTCATACCTAATCTTGATTATTTTTATGATGTGGTGCATACTGACCATCGCATTTAACTTCAGTGAAGTTGCAGACCAGTTCTATAAAAAGACGTCAGGAATGAACCGGTTTGTCAGACAGTATTTTGTACTCGTGTTATCGGCAGTGGTCTTCTTCCTTCTTTACTGGAACAGTATTCTGGGACGATCCGTAAGTGCCGTTTTATTGATGGTTCGAAAAGCTTTCTTATATTCTTTTATCGCGGTTTCCATATACGGATTTTTCGAAATCCTTTACCTGAAGTTCTATAGTTATCCTGCATACGTAGTGCTTCGGGCTTTTGATTATTTCCCGTTTACCGAATATGATCAGGATGTCAATAACCGAATTTCGTCTGTAACCTGGGAGGCACCTGCGCTAGGAACTTTTTTGATTACGTCTGCCGGCTGGATGTTCAGCTATATTCTCACCAGTAAAAGTGTCTATCGGTATATTCCAACCATCATTGTTTTTGTGCTGACTTATTTTTCGGGATCAAGGACCGCATTGGTAGTTGTGTTGGTGCAGGCACTTGTATTCTTTGCTATTGCTCTGAACCAAAGACAGAAAATCCTCGCAGGGCTATCGATTGCCGGCGCCGCTGGTATTTTTGCGGTCGTGATCCTGACCTCTGATGGCGGCAGGATTATCTATGACATGAATCAGAAACTGGAGTCGCTTGATTTTCGAGGAAACCTTAAAAGCAATATTTCAAATCAATCGCGATTTGGGATCCAGTATGCAAATTTTGTGGTTTTTCTCGAAAATCCCATAGTCGGCGTGGGCTATGGCCAGCAAGCCTATCATGCCATTTTTCATTATCCCCGATGGTCGAAAAAAGACAACTGGGAGTTTAAGTACATGTATCTGGATAAGAAAAACCCGATGTTTCCGCCAGGTTATAATATTTATATCAGGCTTTTAGCAGAAACAGGAATTATAGGATTTTTGCTTTTTGCCTATTTTCTTTATTATCTTATGTCCCGTACCTGGCGTATGGTCAAACGATCCGATGGAAACACAAAAGCTATGTCCGTAATCCTTTTGGTTTCGTTTGTCGGATATGCCATGAACTGGCTTCAGATGGATACGGTCCGGAATTACGGTTTTTGGATATGTCTTGCCATTTTTATCAAAATACAGCCAACAAAAAACAAAGTCATTGAACAACAAAATAGTGCATATGAACCCGCTGATTAGTGTAGTAATACCGGTATATAATGCTGAAGAAAGCATCGTCATGACGCTCGATTCGGTCGTCAATCAAACATACAAAAATTTTGAGATCGTTCTGGTGGACGATGGATCAAAAGATCGTTCAAATGTATTGATGCAGCAATATATCAAAGACCATCCGGATGTAAAGATCAAGCTCGTCACTAAACAAAATGGCGGCGTTTCATCGGCCCGGAATGCCGGAATCGACAACAGCACAGGAACTTTCATTTGTTTTCTTGACAGTGACGACCAATGGTTGCCGAAGAAATTGGAAGTACAGATCGATATCATGCTTCAAAACCCGGACATCGGCGTGCTCGGCACCAATATGAACGACATGAGATTTAAAAAGATGTTTGGAGTTACTTTCTCACGTCTTACGCCGATCACATCGAGAATGATACTGATGAAAAATTTCCTTTGTATCCAGACCACCATGATACGGAAAGAAGTTTTGGACGACATCGGCTATTTTGTAACCGATCAGGATAACGAGGATTCCAACATGATCATACGGATTGCAAACAAGTATAAAGCATATCTGTTGAACGAGCCGTTTGTGATTTACGGAAACGGCAAGCCATTGTATGGCGAATCAGGATTGAATTCCCGGCTTTGGGAAATGGAAAAAGGCGAACTTAAAAATGTTGCGACTGCAGTTAAAATGAAGATTATCAAACCATATGAATATCCTTTTTATACAGGTTTCAGCCTTGCAAAGTACTTTCGCCGTGTTCTTGTAGTTTTCTTTCGAAACCTGAAGCTGGGTAAAGTCGGATGAAAGAAAAGCTAGTAAAAAGTTATGATTATCTTTTTGCCGCATTAGTGCTGATGCTGCCTTTTTCGATGGCCGCACCAAATATATTGCTGGCGCTGATTATTATCGTTTTTTTACTCCGGGCAGACAAACAACTTTTCGGCGAAATAAAATCATCACCGTATATTTTTTACTTCGCTTTTACAGCATTCCTGATCGTCAATGTCCTGTTCAGGGGCAGCCCCGGCGAAGCGAGGTATTTTAGTCTCTTTCTTGTGATCGGTGCGGTACCTGTTCTCATGATGCGCGTAACGAAACTTCGGCTGCTGAAAATTGCTGCGCTGATCGCCATAAACCTATCGGTTCTTTTATCGCTTATCAAAGTTGCCCGATACTTTAACGCCTATGGATATTTCCCATTTACGCAGGGCTGGGCCGTGAATTTTGTGCTTTGGCTCGAGCGGCCATACGCCGGTGTTATGAGCCTGATGTCGATCATCATTTCAGCCGATCTGATCAGGAATTCTCGTCGGAAATGGATTTATATTTTAAGCATGCTCGTTTCGTGCGCTTTTATTGTCCTCATATCGGCAAGAATGTCCATTATTACCGCTGTAGTTTTAGCGATGATTTATATTTTGTTTTATCTGAGGATTAAAGCTTGGAAGAAAATCGCAGTTTGTCTGGGCACAGTACTCATTTTCATGTCCGTGTTGCTGTTTTACGGAAAGCTGACGACGCGCTTTTTTATTGAAGACAATCTGGAGAAAACACTTGCAACGGTCAAAGAACAGGAACCGCGTACCGTCATCTGGAAATGCGCAATGCAGATGGCCGCGGGGCCTGGATTTAACATACTAACAGGCTATGGCAGCTTCCTGAAAGTAAGACAAAATTACGTTGATTGTTATTCGCAAAGCATCGTAAACGAATCACGCCGGGAATGGTTTGTAAGTAAAGAACTGAACTCCCACAATCAGTATATTGACATTTTCCTTGTCACGGGAATCATCGGCATTGCTATTTTCGCTTTGTTCATCTTGGGCTTATTCCACAGTTGTCGGCAGGACTTTTTTGCCCTTGCCATAGTTGTAACTTTTACACTCTTCCTTATCGTCGAAAACGTTTTTTACCGACAATTCGGAGCTTATATTTTCAGTATATTTACCGGCCTTTACCTTCGCGGAATTATCCTGGCAAATGAAAAAGATTAAAGTTGCACATGTACTACACTCCGTTGGAGGGGTTGATGTTTCTCTTCGGTTGATACTTGAGAATCTGGATCCTTCAGCATTTCAGAATTTTGTCCTCCATGGAACCGACGATGCATCCGAAGCTTTTCTGGACTGCAATAGCGAAGTCATACAAAGTTTCCGTACCGGAATAATCAGGAACATATCACCAGCTAAAGATCTCGTCGCCGTATTGAAAGCGATCAAGATTCTCAATACGATTAAGCCGGATGTCATCCATGCACATAGTGCGAAAGGCGGGATTATCGGCAGGATCGCGGGGAGGATTCTACGGATTCCGGTGGTTTATACTCCGCAGGCTTTTTCCTATCTCAGCGCGGAAAAATCCTATCTCAGGGAAATTTACCTTTTGATTGAAAAGGCCTTTCGTGGCGGCCGGACATATCTACTCGCCTCCTCATCTTCCGAAAGGAACCGGGGTCTGAATGAGGTCGGTTTTAAAAGCGAGAAAGCGCTGGTTTTCAACAATTGCATACGCCCCGTCGGCGATATCCCGCCGCTTTCGATAAAGCAAACGTGGCCGGACAAATACATCTGCACCGTCGGAAGGCCTTCGTTCCAGAAGAATATCGAGATGATGCTCGACGTCATCAGCGAAGTAAAGAAAACGCAGCCGGTTCATCTGGTACTGATGGGAGTCGGGCACCATTCAGGAAAGCTGAAAGAAGTAACCGGGAAAATCGAAAAGCTCTCGCTCACCGCCGATGTAACTATGCTCGAATGGACCAGGCGGACGGATATTTTTAACATCATTAAAAATTCACAGCTTTATATATCAACCGCCAGATACGAAGGGCTGCCTTATTCTGTGATTGAAAGTCTGGCGCTCGGGATTCCTGCCGTGGTGACAGATTGCGACGGAAACCGCGACCTGATCATCGACGGACATAACGGATTTGTCATACCTGAGTATGATGTTCGAGGCTTTGCCGATGCGGTAATCAGGATTCTCAATGACAAAGATCTTGCGAGGAATTTTTCGAAGAATGCCGTTGCGCTTTTTGAAGAGGAGTTTAATATCCATGCGAAAATAGGGTCGCTGGAGGAAATTTATAAGAAAGTTTCCGTAGGTTAATTATATTTGCCCGCCTGCCGAAAGTGATTACAACAACCGATCTGGATGAAAACAGAAATTAAAAAAGCCATTCACAAAGCCAAATTCCAGCCCGGTATTCTTGGATTTTTCATTAATCATAATTTTCTGATCAGAAGTGGCCTTGATTCAGCCCTGAAAACCCATTCGTCGAAACTCACAGGTGTGCTTTTGGATTTCGGATGTGGTAGCAAACCTTATAAACAATATTTTAAGAATTCTGATCAATACATCGGTATCGATATCAAAATTGAAGGACGCTCCGAAAATCACGCTCACATCGACAAGTTTTATGACGGCCACACAATACCCTTCGAAGATGGTTATTTTGACAGTCTTCTAAGCACCGAAGTTCTTGAACATGTGTTTAACATTGACCGTGTTCTTTCCGAAATGCACCGAACACTGCGGATTGGCGGTATTGCGCTAATCACGACTCCGTTTATGTGGGAAGAGCACGAAATGCCCCATGACTTCGCGAGATATACACCGCCGGCGCTCAAACACCTATACACAAAACACGGATTTGAAGTTATCGAACATCACAAATCCGGAAACTATATTACAGTCCTCTTCCAGTTCCTGCTTAATTATATTAAGAATATCCTGCCGGAAAATAAAGTATTGCGGCAAATTTTACTTCTGCCATTTATCGCCACAATAAATCTGCTGGGTACTATTTTCGGATTCATCTTGCCAAGGAGCCAAGCAGCCTACTTCAACAACATCTTTATTTTAAGGAAAACTTAATACGGAAATTCCCTGTTTTTTGTTTTCACAGTTAGCTGGAGAATGTTATTTTTGGCGGCGTAGCATCTCATTGCAGATATTGATATGAAAAGAATACTTATTACCGGGGCCGCCGGCTTTTTGGGTTCCCATCTCTGTGACCGTTTTATCGCCGAAGGCTATTATGTAATCGGAATGGACAATCTTATCACTGGCGACATTCAAAATATTGAACATCTTTTTCCACACGAAAATTTCGAGTTTTATCACCACGACATAACGAAATTCGTCCACATTCCCGGAAATCTCGACTACATTTTGCATTTCGCATCGCCCGCAAGCCCGATAGACTATCTCAGGATTCCGATCCAGACACTGAAAGTCGGCTCGCTCGGAACGCACAACCTGCTCGGACTGGCACGCGTCAAAAAAGCGCGAATATTGATCGCGTCTACGTCGGAAGTTTATGGCGATCCGCTCGTCCATCCGCAGAACGAAGATTATTACGGCAACGTAAATACAATCGGCCCGCGCGGCGTTTACGATGAAGCAAAGCGCTTCCAGGAATCGATCACAATGGCCTATCATACCTTTCACCATGTCGATACACGGATTGTAAGGATTTTCAATACGTACGGCCCGCGAATGCGACTCAACGATGGGCGTGTTATCCCGGCATTTATCGGGCAGGCACTTCGCGGCGAAGATTTAACCATTTTCGGTGATGGAAGCCAGACAAGGTCATTTTGTTATGTCGACGACCAGGTCGAGGGGATTTACCGTTTGCTTCACAGCGATTATGTTTATCCGGTGAATATTGGAAACCCGGATGAGATCACCATTAAGGATTTTGCCGAGGAAATCATTTCGCTGACCGGAACCAGCCAAAAGATCACCTATCATCCGCTTCCGGTAAACGACCCGATGCAGCGCCAGCCGGATATTACGAGAGCGAAAGAGATTCTTGGCTGGGAGCCCAAAGTTTCCCGAAGCGAAGGCATGAAGAAGGCTTACGAGTATTTCAAATCACTGTCGTCCGAAGCTTTATTGAAAGAAGAACACAAGGATTTCTCCAAATACATTGTGTAAGTGCGTAGCAAAACAGGAAGATATTCAGGATATATCCGGCCATTTTCATATTTGGTCGACCTTGTCGTAATCAATGTTTTTGCACTTTACTTTCTCCCGGAAAATCTCGAATTCATCTCGTTTCACGTTTTTACATCGATCGCGTGGATCATCATCGCGGTCAATATCGGCTTTTATGAGGTTTACCGATATACGAAGGTCATCCAGATCTTCGGCAAGATACTCCGTCAGTATTTCCTGTTCCTGATCGTCAACTTTGCCTATATCGGATACTTTTCGAAGTTTTCGGATACAAGCATCGTATTGAGTTTCATCACCTATGCGATCATTGTCGTTTCGCTGATAAAGATCGGGATTTACTATTTCCTTCGCCGTTTCCGCGTGGTTTTTGGCGGGAATTTCCGGAGTGTGATCATCGTCGGAAATGGAAAGACCGTCGAGCAGCTCGTCAATTTCTTTAATGAAAATCCCGATTACGGCTATAAGCTCGTAAAGGTATTCGACGTTTCCGAGAACAAAAAACAGCAGATCGAAGAAGCGCTGACATTCGTGCTTGAAAGCAAAATCGATGAGATTTACTGTTCGCTTTCGGACCTGACAAACACCGACATCAACCGATTCATCGATTTTACCGACAACAACCTCAAAATACTAAAGTTCCTTCCCGACAACAAGGAGATCCTTTCGCGGAACCTGACGTTCGATTACTACGATTATATTCCGATCCTTTCACTGAGGAACATCCCGCTCGACATCACTACCAATAAAGTGATCAAGCGAATTTTCGATATCATCTTTTCGATGATCGTGATCATTTTGATCTTAAGCTGGCTGACACCGATCCTTGCTTTGCTGATCCGGCTCGAATCGAAAGGGCCGACGTTCTTTAAGCAAAAAAGGAACGGGCTCAATTACCATGAATTCTACTGTTACAAGTTTCGCTCGATGCGGCTCAATGAAATTTCAGATCTGTACCAGGTTTCCAAGAACGATCCGCGGATCACTAAAATAGGCCGAATAATCCGCAAGACCAGCATCGATGAGCTTCCACAGTTCATAAACGTGCTTTTGGGCGATATGTCGGTCGTCGGTCCGCGGCCGCACATGGTCAGCCATACCGAAATGTATGCGCGACGGATCGATAAGTTCATGGTGCGGCATTTCATCAAACCCGGAATCACCGGACTCGCGCAGACAAAAGGTTTCCGCGGCGAAGTCGAAACCGACAAAGACATTATTTACCGCGTCAAATACGACATCTTCTATTTGGAGAACTGGTCTTTGCTGCTCGATATCAAAATCGTTTTGCTGACCATTTACAACGCAATCAAAGGCGAGGCAAAAGCATATTAAAAAACGCCTTTCGAAATGAGTTCCGACATCTGTGCATCGAGGTTGAAGTTTTTCGATGCATTTTCTAAAACGTCCTTTTTCATCTGGTAGATTTCACCCGCCGAGAGCCTGGAAATTTTCTCCAGCGTCTTATTTAACTTTTCATAATTGCCGACCGGCACGACCCAACCCAGATAATTATCACGGACTATATCCTCACCCTCACCACCGCCAAAATAAAGGATTGGAAAACCCAGTGCTGAGTACTCAAAGATCTTCGATGGGACCGAGCCGTAAATGCGGTTCTTCAGCGGAACAAACGCAATGTCGAAATCTGAAAGTTTTGCAAGAAGTTCTTTTCGGGGCATCATTCCGTGAAAATGGAAGATACCATCCGTATTATCGACCATGTATTGGATTTGCGATTTTTCCGCTCCGTCACCAAAGATGTGGATTTCAATTGGCAAATGGAGTTTGATCTTTTTGCACGCCGTATACACACCTTGCGCTACGCCTAAAAGCCCGGCATAAAAAATCCGGATCGGTCGCTTGTTTCCATGGATGATTTCCGGCTGAGCCTGATGCTCGGGAAGATTGCGGTATAAATAACACGGTTTGTTCGGAACGATGGTTTTAACATGAGAAAGGATTTCATCCGATTGCCCGAGGATCAATGTCGATTTTTTGTAGATGAATCTCTCCAAAAACAGTGAAATCTTATGTGGCGCCGAATCCGGCTTCAAAGCTTTGAGTTCAATCGCTGCAAGGGGCCAGAGGTCTGACACGTTGAGGATGATCTTCCGATTGCGCAGGTTTAAAGCAAAAACGCTGATAAACGACAGAAGAAGCGGCGGCGACTGGACTATTGTCTTTTTCGGAATCCGTCTGAACAGCAGAAAAAACAAAAGACATATTGAAAATGATAACACCGAAAGTATTCGCTTAAAAGCATTCTTACTGTTGCTCGGAACGATCCAAAGCCGTTTGACCGCGATGCCGTTGAGATTTTCGGATTTAAAGAATTTACCTGAATAGCCTTCAAAGAGTTTTCCTTCAGGATAGTTCGCCAGCGGGCAAACAACGGTAACCGCGTAACCATTATCGCGCAATTTCAGGGCAAGCTGCTCGATCCGGTTTGCGGCCGCGCCTTTTTCCGGCGGATAATAATTCGATACGATCAGGATCTTTTCCATTCCCTGATCAAAATGTCGATAATCCTTTCTGACGCTTTCCCATCCCAGAGATCGGGTATTCCACTTTCGCGGCTGTTGCCATGAAGCACAGTCATAAATGCTTTCGCAAGATTTTTCACCGATGTGCCAACCAACGTATTAGTGCCGATCGTTTCAGTTTCGGGCCGCTCTGTCGTGTTTCGCATTGTAAAACAGGGAATGCCCAAAACCGTTGTTTCTTCAGACAATCCACCTGAATCAGTAATCACTGCAAAACTATTTTTTACCAGATACATGAAATTCAGGTATCCCTGAGGTTCAACGAAAACGAGATTTTTGAATTCTGGCCTGTCGTCGTTTTCATCGAGTATCGCTTTCGTGCGGGGATGAATAGGGAAAATGACCTTCCGTTCCTGCGCCAATGCGTCGATACCATGGAGAAGATGAACAAGCGATTTTGCCTCATCGACATTCGACGGACGATGAAGTGTAAGCACTATGTAATTTCCAGCCTTCAGATTTTCATCGTTCCAGAAACCGGGAGCGGAAAACCGATCGGAATTCTTTAATAATGTATCGATCATCACATTGCCGACAAAATGCACCGATGATTGGTCTGCGCCGTATCTAAGCAAATTTTCAGATGCGGTAGTTGAGGTTGTAAAAAAATAATCGGTGATGCTGTCGGTGACGATGCGGTTGATTTCTTCGGGCATCGTCATGTCGCCCGAACGGATCCCTGCCTCCACATGCGCAACTTTCGTATTGAGTTTCTTCGCGACTATCGCACACGCCATGGTTGAATTCACATCGCCGACAACCAGGACGATATCCGCCGGATAATTTTCAAGTTCTTTCTCGAATGCAACCATGATTGCGGCGGTCTGCACGGCTTGTGAGCCGCTTTTGACCTCAAGGTTGACATCGGGCTGCGGGATTCCCAATTCGGCAAAAAATGTATCGCTCAGGTTTTTGTCGTAATGCTGGCCTGTATGGACCAGGCGATACAAAATGTTGTCGCCGCCGGATTTCCTTTTTTCGATTGCACTGATGATCGGCGCTATCTTGATGAAATTAGGCCTCGCGCCTGCAACTATCGTAATTCTCATGGATTCTGGATTTCGGAAACGAATTGTTTCAGTTTGCCGCTCTTGGCGCGTTCAAGTTTGTCTTTTCTTTCAAAAATGATTGTCAGCCCGGGTTCGAGATAATCGGCGAACACTTTTTCTATTCGCGATTTTTCCTCTTCATTAAGTTCCCTCTGGCTGGTATATCGGATTTCAAAAGTATCTTTTTTAGACTGAATGACCACAAATTCATTTACGATTCCTTCATCGTCGAACAGTTTTTTGGTAATTGAATAGAAAGTCATTCCCGGCGAGATCTTTCCCGACGGCAGTACCGCTACATCATTCCGCCTGCCGATCAGTTTTTTCAGGATCGGGTTTTTGACCGTGCTTTTTTCATCGAGGATTCCAATGTCACCAACGTCATATCTTATCATCGGATGTGCCTTGTTGTAAAGTGAAGTCACGACGATACGGCCTTCATGGCCATATGGAAGTACGTTGTTTTGATGATCCAAGATCTCAATGAAAAGCGTTTCGGAGTTGACACACCATATTTTTTGCCGATCCTCAAATGCCATGATGTCGAGTTCAGCGGAGCCATATTCATTGATGACAGGAATTCCAAACCATTTTTCTAAAAGTTTCCGGTCGTCGTCAAACAGCATTTCGGATGTTGAAATACAGATTTTCAGCGTCGGGCAAATATCTTTGAGGATAATATTCTTTGATTTCAGATGTTTCGCAAGCAGTACGATCGAATTAGTATACCCGTTGATGTAATCGAATTTTTTTGCCCGAAAGACATTGATCATCCGATCCATAGCAGTTTCGGAAAAATCGAAAATATTAAATCGATATCTGTTACTGAAAAAATCCTTTATGCGGAGTTTCAAATTCGATATGAAGTCAAGTGGCATCCCGTAAAACCGCGCCTGGAACGAATGATTGAAGTCGATCCCATGCCAGTTCCACCGTCGCTGAATGTTCGCCCAGATCAAAGCATGGCAGAATTTATCCTTTGCGAAAACAAACGGGTCACCGCTTGAGCCGGAAGTTTTATTGATGAAAACATCTTTTGAAGAATAACCCTCAGAAAGCCTCTCGGGAAGTGGCTGCTGAAAATCGGATTTCTTCATGACCGGAAGTTCTTCCCATTTCCAATCTTCCGATCCGACCAGTTTTCGATACAAAGGGTTGTGCGTCAGATGAAAATCGACAATTTCTTTCTTTCGATTTTCCATAAAAGCTTCGTATTGATCTTCGGGTACGGAAAGTATTTCCGACAGACGGGCACGTGCCTCATCGATGGGAAATCCGTTAAGCCGCAATGAAAGATCGAAAAGCTTCACTGTGAATTTTTCGTAAATGTAAACAGACCACGGGTTGCCCGCAATTTTTTGAAAATTAAATTCCGCTTCCGCTTTAAACGGGTTATTTTTGTGCAACTTGTAATTTCAAGATATGAAGATCCTATTACTTGGCTCCGGCGGACGCGAACATGCATTGGCCTGGAAGATTTCACAAAGCCCACGCTGCTCAAAACTGTATGTTGCGCCCGGAAATGCGGGAACGTCACAAGTAGCTGAGAATATTTCGATCCCGCCGACCGATTTCTATGAGATTCGGAAATTCGTGTTGTCGGAAGAAATTGAGATGGTGATTGTTGGCCCCGAGGATCCGCTGGTAAAAGGAATCTACGATTATTTCCGCGATGATGACGACCTGAAGGATATCCCTGTCATCGGTCCGTCAAAAGAAGGCGCGCGCCTGGAAGGCAGCAAGGAATTCGCAAAAAAGTTTCTTGTCAAATACAATATCCCAACCGCCGCGTATGACAGCTTTACCAAACAGTCGGTCGATCAGGGACTGGAGTTTTTGCGTACGCTGCAACCACCATATGTCTTAAAAGCTGATGGATTGGCAGCCGGTAAAGGCGTCCTAATCCTGAATGACCTCGAAGAAGCCAAAAACGAATTGAAGAACATGCTGGTCAATGAAGCTTTTGGAGATGCAAGTTCGAAAGTTGTCATTGAGGAATTCCTTGACGGCATCGAGCTTAGCTGTTTTGTCGTTACCGATGGCAAAAGCTACAAAATACTTCCGGTTGCAAAAGATTACAAGCGCATCGGAGAAGGTGATACCGGATTGAATACAGGCGGAATGGGCGCTGTGTCACCTGTTCCGTTTGCCGATGAAGAATTCATGCATAAAGTTGAGGATCGTATCGTTAAACCAACCGTCCAAGGCCTGGCCGAAGAAGGAATCGTTTACAAAGGATTTATTTTCATTGGGTTGATCAATGTCAAGGGCGAACCGATGGTCATCGAATACAATGTCCGCATGGGCGATCCCGAAACTGAAGTCGTCATTCCGCGTATCAAATCCGATATTGTAGAAATGTTCGAAGCCATCGCAAACCAAGCATTGCGGGATTATCAATTGGAGATTGACCCGCGTGCTGCGGCTACCGTGATGATGGTTTCGGGCGGATATCCGGGAGATTATCAGAAAGGAATGCCGATCATCGGACTTGAAAAGGCAGGAGAATCGATTGCTTTCCATGCGGGTACATCGTCGGATGGAAATAACATCCTGACTAATGGCGGGCGCGTCATCGCCGTAACATCATACGGCAACGACATCGGCGAAGCCATAAAAAAATCTTATCAAAACATGAAAGAGATCAGTTTTGATAAGATGTAT
>CBDUBP010000031.1:0-14999 GCA_965365415.1 uncultured bacterium
TGCTGTCCTGTACATATTTGGCGTCGCCATCAGGTCGTACATCTGGCGGAATTTATTGGTATCTGTGGTTCCCTTTTGTTTTTCGGGCGCTTGTGCAAAAGCTGTTGCGGATGCAAGAAGTGCGAATAAAATGCCTTTGATCCTCATAATTATCTCGATGATTTTTTATCGGTTTCAAATTCAACTGAAAGTTCATCAGCCGTAAGTACTGCGCTGCGTTTCTTTCCGTAAACCGTGGTTTGTATGATGTTTTGCTGATCTGTTACATACTCGGTAAGGACTGAATTTCTTACGGCGAGTTTTCTGAAGCCGGAAACATTGGTCACCCTTTGATAAACAATGATGACATTTGCTTCGTATTCATGGCTCAGATACTCCATCCTGACGGGTTTGCCATCGACATTTATGATAAAAGTTGCGGCAAGATATTTTTTCAGAAGCTCCAGATCGGCGGCAGATTCTTCCTTCTCGCCAAACATCGTCTTTGATTTGTATTTCTGTTCGAGCGCCGCATTCAGGTCGTCGACAAAAATCCGCGATGTGATTTGCAGCATCTTTTTCCCGTCGGCATAATTGATCTGATGAATGGCTACATAAAATTTATGTGCCGTAAAAGACATCAGTCCGAAAGACATCAATAAAAGCAACAACAAATTTTTCACTTTTCAGATTGTAATGTTTCACGGTACTTGTTGGAAAGGTCGGATAAAATAAATGCCGTCAGCGTGTTGTTCCTTGCATTCACTGCCTCAACCAGTTTTTGGTTTTCTGCCGCATAATATAAAAATCCTTGGACATGTGAAGGTGGAATCTTTAATTTATTTACAAAGTATGATTCCTCATAGATGTTTCCAAGTTTTTCGATGACACGCTCACGCCTTTCGACCTCAAGTTCCTTTTTGAGCATTTTTGTGCGACCCGACAGATAGTTAAGCAATGGATCAAGCGAAACGATTGCCCCGAATCCAATCGCACCTTCAACTTCAGAAGCCGTTTTTAACCGCCGTTCCGCCGGTGTGTACACTTTGGCGGGTTTGCTTAGAATGCCGAGATCGACAGCATTGATCTCTGGATGCGCATTGACGACCACTTCGTCGAGTGCATTTGGTTTTGGCGTCATGCGGATGAGAATCAGATTTGATTTCAGATCATCGGCATCGATCAGTTCCCGCTTGTATTCAAAACTCATCGACGACAAAACTATCAGGTCGTCTTCCTTAGCCAAAATGGAAAAGTTTCCATTTACATCGCTGACTGCCGATCGTTCATTGACAAGATTTACCACAGTGATCCCGCCCGTTGAAACCGAATCTGCCACGATCCTGAAATGCAGCAACTTTTCCTGCGCAGTCACAGCAATCGAACAAAACACGATCAGGAAGAAAAATCTTTTCATCCGCGTAAAAGTATTAAGTTCGATTTTTCACGGTGGCAAAAATTTGTTAATACTGCCATTGACGTTTCTTTTTGAAAAGTTACCTTTGATCAAAAGCTTATGAAAAAACTCCTTCTTGCAAGCACTTCGACGCTTTATGGCGGCGAATATCTCGACTATTTACTTCCGGAACTCAAAATTCATTTTGCGGGCACCGATTCGATCCTGTTCATTCCTTATGCACGCCCGGGCGGAATTTCACATGACGATTATACGGCAAAAGCGAAGGAAGTTTTTTTAAAAATCGGCATTGACGTTCGCGGGATTCACGAATTTGACAATCCCGAAAAAGCAGTTGAAGATGCGAAAGGAATTTTTACCGGCGGAGGAAACACTTTCGTGCTCGTTTCACAATTATATCGAAACAAAGTGATGAACGTACTTACGGATGTCGTCAAAACGGGTACGCCGTATTTTGGCAGCAGCGCCGGAAGCAACATCGCGGGGCTGACCATGCAGACGACGAACGACATGCCGATCGTTTATCCGCCGGACTTTCGCACACTTGGCGCGATACCTTTCAATTTGAATCCGCATTTCATCGACGCCGACCAGCAATCGAAGCACATGGGCGAAACCCGCGAAACACGCATCAGGGAATTTCACGCGTATAACAGCCTGCCCGTTTTAGGTCTGCGCGAAGGAAGCTGGCTTGATGTTAAAGGCGAAAAAGTCTTTCTTAAAGGCAATTTGACGGCAAGGCTTTTCAGGCAGGGAAAGGATGCGGTGGAGATTGAGCCGGGACTGGTTAATGTAGCAATTTAAAATTTAAAAATGGAACAATGATAGGTCGGGTATATTGGCACATTTCTAAATTGCTTCATTGAATGCGTTAGGGATTGAAGCGGCATCCTTTACGCCAAACCTCAAAGGTTTTGAAAACCTTTGAGGTTTGAAGCGGAAAGATACAGCGGAAAGCCCGGCCCCCGATAGCTATCGGGGCAACGCCCAAAAAAACACAATTAAAAAAAAACCAAACTTACATTCAGTCTTTGAGCATTTGAGATGAGTTGTCAGCTGACAGCTTAAAGCTAACAGCTTAAAAAATCAAAGCGTAATAAAAAAGCCCCTACTTTCGTAGAGGCCTTGAGCATTTGAGATTAAGAGGAGAATGTCCGGTGGACATTCGGTGTCCTGTTTTAATTGCAACGTAAATCAAAGCGTAATAAAAAGCCCCTACTTTCGTAGAGGCCTTGAGCGGAAGACGAGGCTCGAACTCGCGACAACCAGCTTGGAAGGCTGGAGCTCTACCAACTGAGCTACTTCCGCATTGGTGGTGCAAATATAAATCAAGTTTTGACGGCAACAAATTTTTTTTGAATTTTTATAATCGGAATTGAAATGATGACTGAAATACGCGAAATACCTGCTGTTGAAACCTATACGGTCCGCCATCCGGTCTTGCGGACGGGAAAACCTATCGAAACGTGCAGATTCACCGGCGACGAATTTCCCGATACGCATCATTTTGGGATATTTGAAGGCGATCGGCTCGCTGGAATCGTCTCGCTCTTCAATAGCAAGAATCCGATTTTCCCTGTAAAAAACCAGAACCAGCTGCGCGGAATGGCGGTTCTTGAAACACATCGTAAAAAAGGTTATGGCGAAAAGCTTGTAATTCACGCGGAAGAATTTGCACGCCGCTCCGGCATTGGGCTCATTTGGTTTAATGCGCGGGTGGCCGCGATCCCGTTCTATCAAAAACTTGGCTATATGATTACGGGCGATCCGTTTTACATCAGCGACATCGGCGAGCATTATGTCATGTTCAAGGAACTGGAACCCTAACGTGCAATTTCGTATCTTTATTTGCAAATCACCGTCATGTCGAGAGTTGCCCTGATACTACTCCTGCTCATTATTGCGGCATGTAAAAAAGAGCCATCGGAAGAACTTCAAAAACCTCCCGGGAAGAAGGTCGTTTATCGCACCGATATGTCGGGAATGTTGATAGATACCGCGCTCATATCGAAAAAAAAACATCCACTGCTCCACGAATTTTACCGGCTCAACAAATTCCAGACGTATTGGTACGATGCCCTGAAACGGAAAATGGTGACCGATGCGATCCTTCGCGCCGAAGCTGAAGGCCTGCAGCCAAAAGATTATGAGCTCGACACGCTGATCGATTTTGAAAAAAAGATCGGCAAAATCGCCGATACGGAATTGATCCGATACGATATCAAATTCACGAATTCGATACAGCGTTTGTTGCTTCACGTTAGCCGCGGCAAACTGAATCCGCGCGATCTGTACTGGAACTGGGATCTGCGGACACATCGTGCAAACATCAACAAAATGATCTATGAAGGTGTCAGCGGTGACTCGCTGCCAAATGTCGTTTCGCACGCCGCACCAAAAAATGCGATGTATGAAGGGCTGCGGGAAGCGCTTGCCTGGATCGAAAAATTGCCGGACGACAGGAAACTTAAAAAGGTCCGGATTACAAAAAAGCTCACGAGAAACGACACTTCAAAAGTCATAATTGATGTAAAACGGCGCCTTATTTATTGGAAAGACCTGCCTGAGCGCGATTCGCTGACCCGGATCTATGATAAAAGAACTTTTCTTGCGGTGCAAAAATTCCAAAAAAGGCATGGCCTCGAACCCGATGGCGTCATCGGAAAAGGCACCGCTTCGGCAATGAATGTAGGGAAATCGCAACGACGCAGGCAAATTGTCGCGAATCTTGAAAGATGGCGATGGTTCCCGCGATATTTGGGAAACCATTATTTCCTCGTTAATATTCCGGCATACACACTGCATGTCGTGCGTAAAGGTGATACGATAGAAGAAAAAAAGATCATCGTTGGAAAGAACGACCGCCGGACACCGGTGCTCTCGTCATCGTTCAGCAGCATTACATTTAATCCGACTTGGACCGTTCCGCGTACGATCCTGAAGGAGGACCTGATTCCATCGGCAACAAAAGACCGCGGTTATTTTCTTGAAAAGAACATCACGATCTTCGATTGGAAGAATAATGAGATCGATCCTTACGACTGGAAGCCCGACAAACCTCAAAATTATAAATATGTCCAACCGCCGGGCGACCACAATTCACTCGGAAATGTGAAGTTCAATTTCCCGAATCATTACACGGTATATTTGCACGATACGAACAACAAGAGCTATTTCCAGCAGAACTTTCGCTCACTGAGTTCCGGATGCGTCCGCGTCGAAGAGCCGTTGCCATTGGCCGTCTACATGCTGAACGACGAACGGCACTGGCCAATCGATTCCGTCCTGAAAGTTGTCGAAACCAAAGAGACCAAAATAATAAAGCTGAAGGATAAAATACGTATCCATCAGCTTTACTATACCGCCTGGGCGGAAAACGGAGTGCTTAATTTCCGTGATGATATTTACAGTCTCGACGAGCCGCTTTACGAAGCTTTACGAAAGTAGTTTCGCGGAAGATGTACTGCGCGAAGGATGATGAATGTACAAGCACGACTTATCCTTAATCGTATTGATGATGTTTTTTGTCAAGCCGACCGGAAGCGCCGGACAGCCCTGGCTTCTTCCGAGCCTCGAATGATTACGGATAAAACTCTGCGAAACATAATCTGCGCCATGGATCACAACCGCACGGCGGCGTGCATTGTCGTTAACCCCTTTTTCGAGTCCGTCCAACTTCAAAGACATCCCGTGCTTTCCTGTATAGATCTCACCTGTTGCATAAAATCCGAGGGAGCTCTTGTTCGATTCGGGCGTATTTGAGAAGTTAGATGCGAACTCATTCCCGGTATTGCGACCGTGCGCAACGAGCGAGTTGAAAAGGATCTTGTTTGAATTCAGATCGATAACCCATAGCCTCTTTACATTCGACGAAAGGCTGAAATCGATCACGGTAAGAATGTTCTTTTTTACGGCGCCGTTCGTTCTCAATTTGTAGAAACCTTCAAGTGCTTTCGTAAAAGCAGGAAGTTTAGGCATCGCAAAATTGTTGGCGTTAAGACTGTGATAAACGCGTGCTGCTTTGTTTTCGATAGAAACTTCAGAAGTCGCGGCAATGTTTGGTTTTACTGTTGTTTTGTTATCGGCCGTTGAGAATGAAAAAAAGACGGTCGCGATAATTGGAAGAATTTTGTAAATCATTGTCATTCTTTAGGTTAAGTTTTCGACTTGGGTAGCCAAAAGTATTGATTTATAATTTATTTGCAAATTAATTCACAAAAAAAATACGTTTAACGGCAAAATTTATCGACGAAAAGCGCATTTAGCAAATAGGTGCAAGAAAATATTTTATAAAAGATCTTCACAAATTATTTTCAGTATTGGATAACGGAACCATTTCAGAATTATTGCGGAAAGGATTGTGAATCACATTATAATATCTATTTTTGTTCACTTTCGAACTGAAAATATGATCAAATTCTTCTGTGCAGCCCTGCTTTCGCTGCTATTTGTCCCTCAGGCTTCTTTTGGACAGAAGAAGACCGTTACGGCAAGAAGGATTTCCACCAATATCAATATTGACGGGGTTTTATCCGAAGATGAATGGGCTGCGACAGAAGTCGCAACCGATTTTATCATGTATGCTCCCGATAACGGCAAGCCGATCAGTCCCGAGAAGCGAACCGACGTCAAAATCCTGTATGATGATGATGCAATATACGTCGGCGCTATCATGTTCGACGACCAACCCGACAAGATTCTGAAAGAAATTACCCAGCGCGATATTTTCGGAACTGCCGAACATTTTGGCATCTATATCAACGGTTTTAATGATGGCCAGCAGGATTTCCAATTTTACCTGAGTTCGGCCGGAGTGCAGATGGATTGCGTCGCAACCGAGACCAATGGTGAAGATTATTCCTGGGATGCGATCTGGGCCGGAAGAGTCAAGATAACTGATTTCGGATGGGTTGCGGAAATGCGGATCCCGTACGCCGCTCTTCGATTTTCCGACAGTCCGCAACAGGTTTGGGGCGTAAATTTTTACCGTGAACTCAGGCGCGACCGCCAGCAATATACATGGAACCGCATCGATAATCAGATCGGCGCGATCTATACACAGGCCGGAATTTTAAACGGAATCGAAAACATCAAGCCGCCGACACGACTCTTCTTCATTCCGTATTCGTCATATTATTACGAGCAATCCGCCGACGACAACAAACACACGCTCAAAGGCGGACTCGACATCAAATACGGAATCAACGAATCGTTTACATTAGATGCGATCCTGGTTCCCGATTTTGGCCAGACACGCTATGACAATGTCGAACTGAATCTCGGTCCGTTTGAACAGCAATTCAACGAAAACAGGCCGTTTTTTACCGAAGGAACTGATCTTTTCAATAAAGGAAACCTGCTGTATTCGCGGCGTATCGGCGGAAGCCCGTCGACATTCCACACCAACAGCGACCCGAATATCGAAGTGACGAATCCGACGACAGTGAACCTCATCAATGCGATCAAATTATCCGGGCGTACGAAAAACGGCTTGGGAATCGGATTGCTTAACGCGATTACGGAGCGAACCTACGCCAACGAGCGCGACCTTACGACGGGCGATCGTGATCGCGTGGTGGTTGAGCCGCTTGCCAATTTCAGCGTGCTTGTCTTTGACCAGCGATTCAACAAAAATTCCTCGGTTTCGTTCGTCAATACCAATGTAACGAGAGAAGGACATTTCCGCGATGGTAACGTTTCGGCGGCGGTATTCGATCTGAATACCTCGAAAAATACTTACCGCACATCGGGCTACTTCAAATACAGTTATATCAATCAATTGGGCGATGCGCAAAACACCGACGGTTTCGATACGACGATCAATTTCGAAGAAACAAGTGGCAACTACCGGTTCGGCGGCGGCGGTCTGTACGTTTCAAAGGAATACGACAACAACGATCTCGGAATCAATTTTTACACGAATTATCACGGATATTTTGCAAATGCGAGCTACCGCATCCTGAATCCAACGAAAACATGGAATACTTTCGAGATTTTTCTGAATCCGTATCTTGAATTCAACAATGACACAGGCCATGTGCAGCAGGCGAACATCAATTTCAACATCAATGCATTTACGTTGAAGAATGATTATTATGGATTTGGATTGAATGTGCGACCGGTCGAGACCTACGATTTTTACGAACCGAGGATATCCAATCGTTTCGTCTATCTGCCCAGATATCTTAATGCATTTTTCTTCTTTTCATCGAATTACAACCGCAAATTCGCACTCGACATCCAGCCGTCATTTAATATAACGGACGAGGACAAACGCGAGTCGTGGGGAATTTTCATATCGCCTCGCTATCGATTTTCAGACAAGATCACAGCCAACGTCTCTTTCAATTATGCACGGAATAACAATAACGTCGGATATATTGATGACACTTATGTGGATGATGCGACCGAATACGAAATCTTCTTTGCCAAACGGAACCGTTCAACCTATACTTTCCAGGCCGGCGGAAAGTACGCGATCAACAAGGATATGACGGTCAACCTCAGCGCGCGTTATTATTGGTCGTATGCCGAGAACCGCGAATTTTTCATTTTGTCACCGCAGGGTTACCTGATTCCTGCCACATATACCGAAAATCAGAATTCGGATTTCAATACGTGGAATCTCGATCTTTCCTATTCATGGTGGTTTGCACCGGGAAGCCAGATTTCGATCCTCTATCGTAACAACTCCGATTTCTTCACGCGCGACATCAATCGCGAGCTCTCTTATAATTTCAACCAGCTTTTTCGCGACAATTTACAACACGTGTTCTCGATCAGCATCCGATATTATATCGATTACAATCAGTCCAAAAACTGGTTTTGACGTAACTTTGCAGACGTTAAACTGCAACTATGAACAAGAAAGTCATTTTGATGATTCTCGACGGATGGGGAAAAGCACCCGATCCAAGCGTTTCCGCCGTCGATCTTGCCGAAACGCCATTCATCGACAGCCTTTATCAAAAATATCCAAATACTTTTTTAAGGACAGATGGTTTAAACGTCGGGCTCCCTGAAGGACAAATGGGAAATTCCGAAGTGGGCCACCTGAATCTTGGCGCCGGACGGGTCATCTATCAAAACCTGACGAAGATCAATCTGGCCTGTGAGAATCAGACCTTGAAAAATGAAAAAGTCCTGCAGGAATCGTTTCAATATGCAAAAGCAAACGACAAGCCTGTCCATTTCCTGGGTTTGGTGTCTGATGGCGGTGTTCATTCACATATCAATCATTTGAAAGGCCTGATCGATGCGACACAGGATTTTGCTCTCGATAAAGTCTTTGTCCACGCGTTTACCGATGGCCGCGACGTCGATCCGAAATCAGGGCTTGGCTTTATTTCATCACTGCTCGACCATTTAAAAAACACAAAAGCAAGGCTTGCATCCGTCATCGGGCGATATTATGCGATGGACCGCGACAAACGCTGGGAACGGGTATCGAAAGCATATGACCTGCTCGTGAAAGGCATTGGAACGCATACCCAAGACGTTCTAAAGGAAATTTCAGCGAGCTATCTTGAAAATGTCACCGATGAATTCCTCCAGCCATTAGTGGTAGTCGACGATTTGAATCTTCCTATTGCGACGATCAAAGATGGTGATGTAGTCATCTTCTTTAATTTCCGTACCGATCGTGGCCGTCAGCTTACGGAAGCATTGTCGCAAAAAGATTTTGCAGAATATTATATGCATAAGCTGAAATTGCATTATGTGACGCTTACGAATTACGACGATACTTTCAAAAATATCAATGTCGTTTACGATAAAGAAGACGTTACCGAAACGATTGGCGAAGTGCTTCAAGATGCTGGAAAGAAACAGATCCGGATCGCAGAGACCGAGAAATATCCACACGTGACTTTTTTCTTTTCAGGCGGCCGCGAAAAACCATTCATTGGCGAAACCAGGATATTGCGCGATTCACCAAAAGTTGCGACATATGACCTAAAACCGGAAATGAGCGCCTTCGAACTCGCTGATGCATTAGTTCCCGAACTCGATAAAAAGGAAGCCGATTTCGTCTGCCTGAATTTTGCAAACGGCGACATGGTTGGGCACTCGGGCGTTTTATCTGCGGCCATCAAAGCATGTGAAGCGGTAGATCAGTGCGTCCAAAAAGTTATTGAGGCCGCGCTTCGGAATGGTTATACCACGCTCGTCATCGCGGATCACGGAAATTGTGAAACGATGGTCAACCCCGATGGCACGCCGAACACCGCTCATACGACGAATCCGGTTCCGCTGATATTGGTCGATCCTGATCTCAAACAGATCCATTCAGGTGTGCTCGGTGATATCGCTCCGACGATCCTCGAACTGATGGGTGTCGAAAAACCTGCGGTAATGACAGGACGCTCATTACTTTAATTGTATTTTTGCCCACTTAATTTTTGACTATGATCGTTGCAAAAACTTCTGAAGAAATCGAATTGATGCGTGAAAGTGCGCTGCTCGTATCAAAAACGCTCGGCATGATCGCTTCGGAAATCAAACCCGGCGTATCGACACTTCATCTCGATAAAATGGCCGAAACATTTATTCGGGACCATCAGGCCGTCCCGGGATTCCTCGGACTCTACGGCTGTCCGTCCACGTTACTGACCAGCGTCAATGAACAGGTCGTACACGGATTGCCAACAAATCGGCCTATTGAGGAAGGCGACATCGTATCGGTGGATTGCGGCGTTTTGAAGAATGAGTTTTACGGCGATCACGCCTATACTTTTGCAATCGGCGAAATTGCTCCCGAGACAAAAAAACTTCTCGAGGTGACCAAAAATTCGCTTTATATCGGCATTCGCGAATTTCGCGCGGGAAACCGCGTTGGTGATGTCGGCTATGCGATACAGAATTACACCGAATCGTTCGGCTATGGCGTCGTTCGTGAATTGGTCGGACACGGTCTGGGCCGCAAAATGCACGAGGATCCTGAAATGCCGAATTACGGCAAACGAGGCCGCGGCAAAATGTTCAGCGATGGAATGACCGTTGCGATCGAGCCGATGATCAATATGGGAACGCGCAACATCAAAACACTCAAGGATGGCTGGACGATCGTCACTGCAGATAAAAAACCGTCTGCACATTTCGAGCACAACGTCGCGCTGATCGATGGCAAGCCGGAGTTGCTTTCGACCTTTGCATACATCTACAAGTCACTCGGAATCACTTCTGAAGAAGAAAATGAATTCCGCCGCGAGCCGCTTTCCGTCTGATGAAAAAGCTTTTCAGGTTTATATTAAATACGATTCCGCGCCCGCTTTTGATCCGGCTGAGCTATTTGGCACGCCCGATCCTCGCGACGATACTCCGCGGTGATAAATTCACCGATCCGATCGACGGCAAAAGCTACAGGATGTTCCTTCCGTACGGATATGGGCATCAGCGAAATAATGTGCTTGCACCCGGAACTTTATCCCTTGAACGCCATCGCCTGCTTTGGCTATACCTGAAAAATGAAACCGACTTTTTCTCAGTGCCAAAAAAAGTGTTGCACTTTGCTCCTGAACAGGCGTTCTTGAAAATCTTCAGAAATCAAAAGAATCTCGATTATACAACTACCGACCTTTTGTCGCCATTGGCAGACGTCAAGGCCGACATCTGCAATCTTCCGTTTAAGGATGATTCATATGATGTGATCCTCTGCAACCACGTGCTCGAGCATATTCCGGATGACACGAAAGCGATGACAGAACTCTATCGCGTCCTAAAACCGGGCGGAATGGGAATCTTTCAGGTGCCGCAGGATTTGTCTCGTGAGAAAACTTTTGAAGACGATTCGATCACCGATCCAAAAAAACGTGCTGAAATTTTTGGCCAATACGATCATGTCCGAGTGTATGGCCGCGATTATTTCGATAAACTGCGAAGTGTCGGATTTACGGTTGTCGAAGAAGATTACACTTCAAATCTTTCTGTCGAGGAAGTCGAAAAATATTGCCTGGCCAAAGGTGAGATCATCCCTGTTTGCTACAAAAGGCAATAAGTAGATAGCAAAATTGTTATATTTACTTTTTAGCTCCAAAGATCCTGAGATCCAGAGCGCCAAAGCTTAAACGACTTGAGTTGCCAAGAATGATTGTCCTGCAACCGCTCAGGAGCTCTGTCACTTTGGATCTTTGGCGCTATTTTAAACAAATACACATGCGCAGATATTTCCTGATTTTACTCCTTCTATCTTTCCAAATCACGATTTCACAGCCGGTCAAAGAAACCGCGCCTCCGTTCAATATCAAAACCATCGCGTTCATGCAGGGAAACAATGTCATGGTTCCGCAGTTTGGTTTAAACGATTCATTCCGACTTGAATTCGACGATCTTTACGGCAACGAAGCCAATTATTATTACGAGATCGTTCATTGCGACTATGATTGGAGTCCGTCCGGGCTTGCGAAAAATGAATATCTGCAGGGATTTGACAATCAGCGGATCCAGGACTACACGAATTCATTCAATACTTTACAATTATACTCACACTACCGGCTCACTTTTCCGAACCGCAATACTCAATTTCGCGTTAGCGGCAATTATTTGATCAAAATCCTTGACGAAGACCGCAATGTTGTTTTTTCACGCAAGTTCCTGCTGTATGAGAATTTGGTTGATGTGCCGGTGCAGGTCAGGCGTGCGCGCGATGTATCGGTCATTCACCAGATGCAGAACCTCGATTTTGCAATCCGTTCCCAGAATATCCTCTTCCAGAATCCCCTTCGTAATGTCAAAGTATTGCTGATGCAAAACGGAAGGTTCGACAACGCGATCAAAAATGTTCCTCCGCAGTACACAATCGGAAATGACCTGATTTACAAATATGACAAGGAAACTCAGTTTTACGGCGGCAACGAATTCCTGTGGTTTGAGAATAAGGACATCCGCGGAGCCAACAACAGCATTGCACGAGTCGACTCGAAAGACGGCGGCGTTTACAATTCATATCTGTACACGAATGAAGCACGCGGCAAAGCGCCGTATACGAATTGGCCGGATATCAATGGAGCATTTTTGATCAACAATATCGGCCGCGAAAGAATGGATGTAGAAGCCGATTACGCGTGGGTCTATTTCAGCCTTTCGGCACCGCTCGTATTTGGGAACAATGACATTTATGTCAACGGCATGTTCAATAATTACGCGCTTGAACCCGAAAACAAGATGGATTACAATCCAGATAAAGGAATTTATGAGAAAGCGATCATGATCAAGCAGGGATTTACAAACTACCAATTTGTTGTTGCAGGTGCCAAGGGTGTCGATTTCCAAAACGCGGTCGACGGCAATTTTTATCAAACCGAAAACAACTATTTTGTCTACGTTTATTATCGCGCGACAAACGACAGATACGATCGGATTATCGGTCGCGGCCAGGCAAATTCGGAGGATATTACGAACTAGAAAATTTAACGTTTAAAAAATCCGTCCGACAATAAATTTCGTAAATTTGACATCATTAAATTCTTACCTGTTAGTTTTCAATGGTTTCACAGATCACTCGGGGCATAAAAATTTCAGTCAAAACGAGTTTTGAAGGAACTTACTTCAAGAACTACAAAATCCATTTTGCCTTTAGTTATGCCATCACGATAGAGAACCACAGTAAGGATTCTGTCCAGCTTACTTCCCGCCACTGGGAAATCTTCGATTCGCTTAACAATATGGAGATGGTTGATGGCGAAGGTGTCATCGGGAAAAAACCGGTTTTGAAACCCGGCGAAACTCATTCGTATAGTTCAGGATGCCTGCTTTCATCGCCATTTGGTGCGATGCGTGGGCATTTCAACATGATCAATTTTACCTCAACGCGTACTTTTCGCGTGATCGTACCGTCTTTCAGGCTAAGCGCGCCGTTCGCGTTGAACTGATACTTCCATCACATCGCCATCCGCAATCGCAAAAATCGAATCGCCTTCTTCGGGAGTCATTTCATGCGTTCCTGTAAATTCGCCAAATGCAGGCAGGATCATCTGATCGGATTTCATATAAAAGCAGGAAAGTTTTAAGAATTGCCTGCCTTTTCCGCGAAGCCTCACACATGGATGGATGTGCCCGGCAAAATTGAAATATCCATTGCGGATTTCCGGTTTATGAGTGAGCAGGAATCCGTCTTTGGCAATTTCATGAAAGATGGCCACATCAATATCGCAAAACTTCGAATGGGCAATGATGTCGTGATTTCCCATGATCAAAATAATTTCACGTTTGACTTTGCAAACCCATTTCGAAAACAGATCCCATTCGCTGTTAATATAACTATGGAACAGATCCCCGAGAAAGCATATCGTTTCCGGATCAAAGTAATCAATCAGATTGTCGAGCCGTTCAAAATTCCTGTTGATGGAATCAGTCGGCACTGCAACGCCGGCCTTTCTGAAATGCGTGACCTTGCCCAAGTGGACGTCCGCGATCAGCAGCATTTTTTGGCTGATCCAATAAACGGTTCCGCATGGATGAAGTATGAATCCTTCACCATTGATCCTAATCTCTTTCGTTGTCATTCTTTCATATAAGATGCGGTCATCTTCCTGATCCGGTCGGCCAGCGATTCGCTCGACAGTTTTTCCCTGAGCCTGTCGGTGATGATGGGAAAACTGAAAGGCGTTGGTTTTTCGCATTTTTTCCAGACGATCTCCTGCGTCCCGATGCGTTCCAGAGCCTGAATTAAACGGCCTTCCTCCAACTGATGTTCGAAGGTTTCGCGATAAGCCTGCAAAAATAAGAGATTGTCGGGTTCATATTCACGAAAAACCTCAAACAATAGTTGCGCACTTCCCTGAAGGTGTTTTGTCTTGACGACCTGGCCCGGGTATCCGGTAAAAACAAGACCTGCTATTACGGCGATGTCGCGGAATTTCCGTCGTGCCATTTCAGTTGCATTAAGGCTGATCTGCAGATCCTGATGTGTGTGTTCGGGTGTGAAAAGATTATTGTCGAGCACCGATTGCATATCGATCTGCTGATCTGATAGCAATTCAAATCCATAGTCGTTGTAAGCAAGTGAGAATGTAATCGGCGACAACAGGCTGATCCGGTATGCGAGTAGGCTTGCCAGCGCTTCATGGACGTATCGCCCTTCAAACGGATAAAAGATCGCATGATAACCTTCGCGGGTACTGAAAGTTTCGATCAGGAATTGGTCGCCGTTCGGAACGATCGATTCCTTGCGTTGTCGCGTAAATATCGGTCCGAGGGCTTTGAGTTCGGGGCTTTTGTTAGTTGTGTTGGCCGAATACAGTTCCTCACGCATTAGTTGACTCATCTGCGCAGACAATGTGAGCCGACCGCCAAGCCAGCTTGCATACTTCGTAGGTTTAGCGCTCGCTTTTTTGACCAATACCTCCATGTTTTTGATCTTGTACAGCTCGAGCGATCTTCCTGCAAAGATGAATACATCTCCGGGCGACAGTTTTGAGATGAACCATTCTTCGATCGTTCCGAGATAGCCGCCGGAGACGAATTTGACGCGCATGACGGCATCTCCGACAATTGTTCCGATCTGCATGCGATGATGGAGCGCAGTCCGCCTGTCGTTGATCTTAAAGCGCCCGTCTTCCATAATCTCGACTTTCTTATATTCATCATATGCCTGTAAACTTTGGCT
>CBDUBP010000032.1:0-14768 GCA_965365415.1 uncultured bacterium
TTTACGCGCCTCATCACGCTGCGAAGGCATAAAATTAAAAAGCATCTGCAGGTTTCCGGAGCCCGCAATGATGTCGAGCGATTCAGCCATTTGCGCTGCCGGAAGGCTCTTATCTTTTCCGCTTCCCAAAACACTGATCATCAGTAAAGGTTTCGAGCGATCGGTTTTTGCATTGATTAGTTGGGATGCACTCTCGATCTCAATCTCCGACAAAAAGATTTTTGGGAAATCGATATTCTCAAATTTACCGGTAAGCGCTTCTGCAAGTTCAAGGCGGTGATGAATCGCCGATCCCGCAACATTTTGGGCCGGCGTGATGGTTTTCGTATATAAAAGGTAAGTATACCATTTGCGAAAGCTGATCCTGGTGTTCGCGGCGGAAATGTACGTTGGAATGATGCTTTCCCATTTCCCATACGCATCGATGACCGCGTCGTAACTCTCTTTTCTGAATTTTTGTCCAAGCTTCAAAAGCTGCGGCAGGCTCGTTTCAGACGATTCGGTCAGGATGAACCTATCGATATCCGGATGATTCTCAACCACGGGATGCGTGCCTTTGTGGATCAAGTAATGCACCTCGGCATTAGGGTATGATCGCTTCACAGCGGTGCAGATTACCGTGCTGGCCAACACATCGCCAATCATCTTTTGCTGGATAACAAGTATTTTTTTCACAGGAATTGCGCTTCTTTAATTGTCAATTATCACTTATCAATTGTCAATTAAACGGCTACATCATACTCACGAAGCGCATCGTTAAGTGAAGTTTTCAAATCGGTAGACGGCTTCCGCTTGCCGATGATCAGTGCACATGGAACCTGATATTCTCCGGCTTCGAATTTTTTGGTATAGCTTCCGGGAATAACGACCGAACGCGCAGGCACAACGCCTTTTGTTTCCACCGGTTCACTTCCGGTTACATCGATGATCTTTGTTGATGCGGTCAGGCAGACATTGGCGCCAAGGACCGCCTCGGTTTCAACGCGAACACCTTCAACGACAATGCATCTTGAACCGATGAATGCGCCGTCTTCAATAATGACCGGAGCCGCCTGCAATGGTTCGAGCACACCGCCAATTCCGACACCGCCGCTTAGATGGACGTTTTTTCCGATTTGGGCGCAGCTTCCGACTGTTGCCCAGGTGTCGACCATCGTTCCTTCATCGACATAAGCGCCAATGTTGATATAACTCGGCATCATGATCACGCCTTTTGAAATATATGCGCCATGACGCGCAACAGCGTGAGGAACAACGCGGATCCCTTTTTCGGCGTAATTCTTTTTGAGCGGGATTTTGTCGTGATATTCGAAAATTCCGACATTGAATGTCTCCATCTTTTGAATCGGGAAATACAGCACCACTGCTTTCTTTACCCATTCATTGACCTGCCAGCCGTCGGGCGTAGGTTCGGCAACCCGTAAAATTCCTTCATCGAGCAGGTCGACGGTTTTGCGGATTGCACTTATCGTGCCGCTGTCCTGAAGTAAAGAGCGGTCGATCCAGGCTTGTTCGATAAGGGTGCGAAGATGGTTCATGGCGTAAATTTTTACAAATATAAACCGTATTTCGAAAGTATCCGATATTAATCGGAATCGGCAAGTCCGCGGGATCGCAGTCGCACCATCGGCTGATCCATATCGATCAAAAATCTGTCGGCATCATCGTACACGATCAGTTTATTATCGGGCATGACCATGACCGTAACTTCGTGCTGCTTGGAATCCCTGCACAGATAGATCGCCCCGTTTCCCGGCAGAAGAGTCTTGGAAATGATACTGAGTTCGTATTTGGATTTTACCGTCAGTTCGATCGTTGTATCCGTAAGGGTCGCTTTTTGATTTCCGATGTAAAGCGGATCGTTCCATTGATGGCTGCTGTCGCGTTGCTGGATTTGGTCGTAATAGAATGTCTGGCTTTGCGATTGGTTTGTAAAAGCCAGCACCACCGCGAATATCGCAGGAAGTAATTTTAGCATTTGTAGGGATTTGGGAAATTGATAACGGAAGCAATGCGACAGTTATTCTGCGGCAATTGTTAAATAAACGCACGATTTAGTAAATTTGAAAAACTTCCCGTGAAAGACAACTTTTCAATTCAGGCTGCAGAGTATTCGAAATTCCGTCCGGTTTATCCTGCCGAAATGATCGATTACATACTTTCATTTGTTACGGATAAAAATGAAGCGCTCGATGTAGGGACCGGAAACGGGCAGGTCGCGGCGGTGCTGTCAGATCATTTTAATGCCGTTTATGCGACCGACATCAGCGAAAATCAAATTTCTAACGCCGTGCGAAGAGCGAATATCCATTACAAAATTGCCCCGGCCGAGAAAACTGATTTCAAAAAGGATCAATTTGACCTGATTACCGTGGCGCAGGCAATTCATTGGTTTGAATTCGATAAATTTTATGATGAGGTATACAGGATTTTAAAGGACGACGGTGTTTTTGCGGTTTTGGGATACGGACTTTTCTCGACCAATGACGAAACCGACAAAATCATTCTTGAGTATTATCGGGATATTACCGGGCCATACTGGGATCCGGAACGCAGGTATCTCGACGAAAATTATACAACGATTCCGTTCCCATTCCATGAATTGCCATCGAAACCATTTGTGGTTACCATGCGGTGGTCGATCGCACAGCTGATCGGTTATCTCGGCACGTGGTCGGCAGGACAGCATTTTAAAAAGGCAGAAGGATTTGATCCGCTTGACATAATTCGCGACCGGCTTGCATCTTCGTGGGAAAATAGCGATCATCAGGTTATTTTTAATTTCCTGCTTCGGCTCGGGAAAAAGATTATTCAATGAAATTGACTTCAGTTCCCAGCGCGCACGACATTGCCCTTGCAAGGCTCGTCTCGCAAAAACTTATTTCGGATGACGAAATCGATCCGGCGCAGCTTGTGTCTTGGTTCGGGGCCATGCAGGCGCAGGATTTTCCAATGAGCAGGTTCGCGATAGGAGCCAGGCTGTCGAATTATGACGACGGGCAAGTTGCAGCACAGATCGATTCGGGGAGCATCATTCGGACCCATGTTCTGCGTCCGACGTGGCATCTGGTGGCCAATGAAGATGTTCGCTGGATGCTTGACCTGACCTCGGGGAATATCAGGAGGCAGATGAATTCGTCCAGTAAGGCTTTGGGTCTGGATCAGAAAATTTATGATCATTGCAACGATATACTTCGATCGGTGCTGAAACAAAAACATCTGACGCGCGAACAGATCTATGACTCGCTCAGACAACATGGGATTGAAACGGGAACGATGCGCGGACTGCATATCCTGATGAATGCGGAACTCGATCAGGTGATCTGCAGTGGAAAAAATCAAGGTTCAAAGCCGACGTATGCACTGATGGACGAACGTGTTTCGAAAATAGAATCAACGTTTTCGAAAGACGAAGCGCTGTCAGCACTGGCCAAACGCTATTTTCAAAGTCACGGACCCGCATCGCTCAAAGATTTCACATGGTGGTCGGGATTGTCGGTTTCAGATGCGCGTAAAGCAATTGAATCCATCACGTCCGATTTAAAAATAATTGAATTGAATTCGGATAAATATTTTCATTACCATGATCTCAACTTTGACAGTGATGTAAAGCAGATAGCGTTGCTGCCATCATTTGACGAGTTTTTAATTTCATACAAAGACCGTTCAGCTGCGATCGAGACACATCTTTCGCCTCAGGCTTTTACACGCAACGGCATTTTCAATCCGCTGATCATTATCAACGGCCGCGTTGCAGGAACCTGGAAGCGCACCGTTAAAAATGATACCGTCACCGTGGAAACATCGTACTTTTATAAAGTCGGCAAAGATGGTAAATCGAAATAAATTTCAACAATGGCTAGAGTACTTGCAATAGATTATGGCGAGAAACGCAGTGGGATTGCCGTCACGGACGAATTGCAGATCATTGCCTCAGGACTGACTACCGTTGAATCCCCGAAATTAATTGATTTCCTCAAGGATTATTTTTCAAGGGAAAAGGTGATTACGGTACTGATCGGCGATCCGAAACAGATGAATAACGAACCTTCCCAAAGTGCTGCCGCGGTAAATTCGTTTGCGGATAAATTCTCAAAAATGTTTCCCGATATTAAAGTGGTCCGTGTCGATGAACGATTTACTTCAAAAATGGCATTCCAAACGATGATCGACAGCGGACTGAAAAAGAAAGACCGGCAAAACAAGGCACTGATCGACGAAATTGCAGCGACAATCATGCTTCGCGACTACCTTACACGTAAAATGATCTGAAGTTTAGGACTTCGATAACACGATTTCGTCGTATCTTTAAAAGAAAACCATGCCGTCATTGCGAAGAGAAACGGACGTAGTGTTGATCGGAGCCGGAATCATGAGTGCGACACTCGGCGTCATGCTCAAAGAATTATGCCCGGAAATCAATATCGAAATCTATGAGCGCCTCGACCGCGCAGCCGCAGAAAGTTCTGATGCGTGGAATAATGCCGGAACCGGGCATTCCGCATTTTGCGAACTCAATTACACTCCGGAAAAAGAGGACGGTACGATCGATATCTCAAAAGCTGTCAAAATTGCGGAATCATTTGAAGTATCGCGCCAATTCTGGTCTTATCTCGTCAATAAAGGTCTTACCGAACAGCCTGAAAAATTTATCCGCAGCATCCCACACGTGAGTTTTGTATGGGGAAGCAAAAATGTTGAATTTTTGCGTAACCGGCATCGAACGCTGACTGCGAACAACCTTTTTCGAGAGATGGAGTTTTCGACTGATCCTGCGAAACTTCATCAATGGATGCCTTTGGTAATGGAGGACCGCGACCTCTCGAAGCCCGTCGCGGCGACTTATATGCCCATTGGAACAGACGTCAATTTTGGCACACTGACAAGGTGCATGTTCCATCACCTGATGAAGCAAGAGGGCGTCCGGATCTATTTCAACCACGAAGTAAAAAGGCTACGTCAAAAGGAAGACGGAAAATGGCGTATCGTGATCAGGGATCTTGAAACCCGCGACAAGGTCAAGACATACACACCTTTTGTCTTCATTGGAGCCGGGGGCGGCTCATTGCCATTGCTGGAAAAGGCCGGAATTCCTGAAGGTGACGGTTATGGCGGATTTCCTGTCGGCGGACAATGGCTTCGATGCACAAACCGCGAAATCATCGAAAAACATTTTGCAAAAGTGTATGGAACTGCTGCCGTGGGTGCGCCACCGATGTCGGTTCCTCATATTGATGCGAGGATGATCAATGGCCAAAAGGAATTACTCTTCGGGCCGTTTGCCGGATTTACGACCAAATTCCTAAAACAGGGTTCGTACCTCGATCTCCCTCTTTCAATCACCACCGACAACCTGATTCCGATGCTATCGGCCGGATTCAGGAACCTGCCGTTGACAAAATACCTGATCGATCAGGTGCGGCTCACCCCGGAGGCCAGGCTCGACGCACTCAAGGAATATGTTCCGACTGCAAAGCTTGACGACTGGGAATTGGAAATTGCAGGCCAGCGCGTGCAGGTCATTAAAAAAGATGCAGAAGGTGGCGGCGTCCTGGAATTTGGTACGGAGGTCATTACAAAACAGGATGGTTCGCTCGCGGTACTTCTGGGAGCTTCACCGGGCGCTTCGACATCCGCATCGATCATGATAAGCTTGCTTCAAAAGTGCTTTGCCAAATATGCAGGATCACCTCAGTGGCAGGCAAAAATGCAGGAAATGATCCCGTCTTTTGGAAAATCACTAAATGGCGATGCAGAACTTTTGTCGGAAATCCGCTCGTTTTCAGCGACTACGTTACGACTTGCCGGATGATCCCTGCATTGAGTTGATCGTGCGAAATATCGATTCCGACAAACTGATAAGCCAGAGCAGCTGTTCGATGACAAGCTGTGCTTCCTGTTTTCGGCGATGAAGTGAGACGGGATCCGAATCCGATTCGCCAATGGCTTTTTCGGTGATGCTTTTGAGGTTTGTTACGTGGCGTGTGATGTCGGGTTTCGAATCGATTTGACGGTCGCCCTTCAAAACCATGATGCTGCTTTCAAGATTAGAAGCAGTGGCATTGACAACAGCCTCAAACGCTTCCGAAGCTTTCGTGGTGTTATGCGTTTGCATATACGTTCCAAGTGATGCCAGCGACGACAGCAGCGTATGGTTAAGTTCGGCCAGTTTATAGATCTTTCTCAATTGTTTCTGTTTAGATTTAGGCTCCTGGGACATTCTCTGAAATGAAGCCATCAGATTCCCAATCTCGATAAAAGCATTTTTTCGTGCCAGTCGATATGATACCGGTGCCAATCCTTTTTTTTTATACAGTGCCGCAATTTCTTTTAGATAATCGCGATTGGCCTGGATCGCTTTTTCAAGATGGTCGGGAATGCTTAAAAATTCCCACGATGGCCAAAGCACGTAACTTCCGGCAAATGAAAGAACCGCGCCGATTACGGTATCGATGATCCGATATTGTATGACATTGCCCACATCGGGCGTCAGCATGCCGTAAATAAAAATAACGTACATCGTGACGAACGTAGCACCGACCTTATAATTCGTATTTGAAAATGCGTATCCGAGTATCATAAACAGTACAGCCAGCAAGCTTATCGCATAAACATCCCGAACGACGGAAAGCAATCCGAATGCGATCACTCCGCCCAAAACCGTACCGTATATGCGCTGCCATGAACGTTCTTTGGTGAGTCCGTACCCGGGTCTAAGAATCACGACGATCGTCAGCAGAATCCAGTACGAATTCTGCAGCGGAAAACTTTGGCCAATAACAAATCCTATCAAGATCATTATCGTCAGTCGCAAAGAATGTCTGAATGTTGAGGAGGAGAAACTGAGATTTTCCTTAAGGATGCTGATCGGATAATATTGCGGTGTCACAAATTTCTCCAGATCTCGGTCTTTTCCTTTAAAGTCGGGCCGAAATCCAGCAATGGTTATTGCGCGCTCAACTATGTGAATGCTTTCGACCTGTTTCTCGGCATATTGAAGCATTGTGGTCAGCATGTAGATGCCTTCCGCAGCGACATCAGAGCCTAGCTCGTTTTCATATTCCTGGATCGCATTCTCAAAAATTTCAAGGTCAGCAAATAAGTTGTAGGCGGAACGGTAGTCACTCTTGTTTTCCAGTTTTTTCGATAGCCGTTTTAATGTCGCGGCGAGATGATATGCGATATTTTGATACGCATCGAGTACTTTTTTATGACCACGGAATTTCTCATGAAGCTTGCTGTGCTCGAATGATGTCGATAGTCCAAGTTCCATAATGTCCATCAGCGAAATGAACGCGATCAGCAGTTTGCGGTTCTGATGCGAGCTTCCCGCACCTGACTGGGATCGGAGCAATGTCTCGCGGATGTTCTCATGAATGACGTTAAGCTGGACCTGAAGCTTAAGTTGTTTCTCAATGATCTTAGACCGGTTTGCATCCGCATTCCACATGTCTCCGCGAAGCTTGAGGTACTTTGCGGTCATCCGCGTGCATTCGGCCAACTGATATTCGGCATATCTCATCGGACGCAGGAAATAGAATGCCAACGATACGATTAGATAGAATATCCCGCCCGCAAACATGAACAGACAGTGGCGGTATAATTCGGCGCCGGAATATATGCCGCTGAAAACAATCGACACCGAAAGCAAGCCCGAAAACGATACCATCGTAGCGCGGCTTCCATATGCGGATATCATCGAAAGAAAGAACACCAGTACAGCAAAAATCGGATAAAAGATCCATTTGACAGGATAGGCGAGGCTGATCAAAAATGCGCTGCCCGCCACAATGATCGAAGCGACAACCAGTCCGTTGATTTTATGCCGTAAATTGCTCGAAATGTCGCTCGGAAAAGCGAGCAGTGCTCCGATCGCCATGGCTAATCCCGCGTCGAAATTGTCGTAGTACCTCGAAACGATCACAGGTACGACCGACGCAACCGTTACTTTGATCGCGTTGCTGAAATCGGGGCTTTCTGTGAATTGGCGGACTTTATATATCATGGCTTGGCTTATACAAAGGTAACACTTCGCATGCGGATATCCTGATTTCGGCTAATTTCGTATTTGGAAATTCTACGCAATTGATTTGTATATTTTGCTTATTTTTGCAGTCGTTTTAAAACAAGCCGCAAGGCAGAAATCCATACAATGATTTTACCCATAGTTGGTTACGGTGATCCTGTGCTTAGGCAGAAATGTTCTGACATTTCACCTGAATATCCTGTACTTTCCCAAGTGATCGCCGACATGTATGAGACGATGTATAATGCATACGGGGTCGGACTTGCCGCACCGCAGGTCGGGTTGCAGATACGGCTTTTCGTCATCGATACAAAACCATTTGGCGAAGATGATGAGCTGTCGGCCGAAGAGCAGGAAGCACTGAAAAATTTCAAGCGCACTTTCATCAATGCCAGAATGCTGAAAGAAGAAGGCGAGGAGTGGGGATTCAACGAAGGCTGCCTCAGCATTCCTGAAGTACGCGAAGACGTTTATCGCCATGAGCGGATTACAGTGGAATATTTCGATGAGGATTTCAATAAGAAAACGGAGGTATTCGATGGCCTGATCGCGCGCGTCATCCAGCATGAGTACGATCACATCGAAGGGATTTTGTTTACCGACCGCATATCGTCGCTTAAAAAACGGCTGATACAGAAAAAACTACAGAACATCATGGAAGGCAAAACGCGGCCGGATTACAAAATGCGTTTTGTCACCAAAAAAGGACGATAAAAAATACACTATGAATCTTGAAAAAATATTGGCAATCTCGGGAAAACCGGGACTGTATGCCTTAAAAGTACAAACACGTTCAGGCTTTGTTGCCGAATCATTGCTTGACGGAAAGAAAGTAACCGTCGGATTGAGGAATAACGTAAGCCTTTTGTCGGAAATCTCAATGTACACGCACACTGAAGAAAAACCCCTTGCGGAAGTCATGCGCAACATCGCGATCAAGGAAGACAACGGGCCGGCGATTTCACACAAGGAAGACAATGGTAAACTGCTGTCGTATTTCAAGGAGGTCTTGCCTGATTATGATGAGGATCGCGTATATCCGTCCGATATCAAAAAGGTATTGAACTGGTACAATCTACTTCAATCGAAAGGGCTGGTTTCGAAAGAAGCGCCTCAAGCGGAAGAAGTGAATGAGCAGGTCGAAGAAACTGCGGCTGCTGACGCCGAAGAAAAACCTGCCAGGAAAGCGGCGTCCAAGAAGAAATAATCGAACGGTCACCGGATCGTCAGGCATATGCACACCAAAAAAATTCAGATCGAGGCGTTCGCAAGGCTTCTTGGCATCATGGACGAGCTTCGTGCGAAATGTCCGTGGGATAAGAAGCAAACCTTCCAAAGCCTTCGCCATCTGACGATTGAAGAAACGTATGAACTTGGCGACGCGATCCTCGACAACAATCTTGAAGAAATCAAAAAGGAGCTTGGCGATTTGCTGCTCCATATCGTCTTCTACGCCAAGATCGGCAGCGAGACCGGGGCATTCGACATCGCCGATGTCGCCAACGATATTTGTGAGAAACTGATTTTCCGCCATCCCCATATTTACGGCGATACCGAAGCCAAAACCGAGGAGGAAGTCAAGCAGAACTGGGAGAAACTTAAACTTAAAGAAGGCAAATCATCGGTTCTCGAAGGAGTTCCAGCAAGTTTGCCTGCTATGGTTAAAGCATCGCGAATCCAGGACAAGGCTAAAGGCGTCGGTTTTGATTGGGAAAAGCCTGAACAGGTTTGGGAAAAAGTCCGGGAAGAACTCAACGAACTTCATGAGGAAGTCGAATCAGGCAATCGTGAAAAGATCGAAGATGAATTTGGCGACGTCCTGTTCTCAATGATCAATTATGCAAGATTCCTGGATGTCAATCCCGAGGATGCGCTTGAACGGACAAACAAGAAATTCATCAAACGATTCCAGTACCTTGAATCAAAGTCAAAGGAAACCGGTAAACAGCTTTCCGAAATGACACTTGCGGAAATGGATGTTTTTTGGGAAGAAGCAAAGAAGCTATAAAGGAAAAGCCATTCAATTCGAATGGCTTTTTTTATTACTCTGTCTTAATTTGCCGAACCTGTTTTAACTTGGCTTTCAGCGTGTCGAGTTCTTCTTTATGCCGCTCGATGTTTTTGCGGACTTCGGCCACCATCGGATTCTCTTTTTTCGCGTTTGCAAAAAACTGGATGTTGTTCTCGAGCTGGAAAATCTCCGATTGGACTTCATCGATCTTCCGCATCAAAAATACTTTTTCATTTTCGATCTTTCTCACATCTTCAGAACCCGCAAGCTGCTCAAGCCGGTTAGAAAAGCGCATCATTTCACTGTCTTTCTTACTTAGGCTGAGCTTCTCGAACAATGCATCGAGTATTTTATTGAACTTTCCTTCGATATGACGTTTTGATTCAGGCACACGGCCAAAACCTTTCCATGCTTCAATATGTAATTTGATCGCGGCAAGATCCGTTTTATGATCGCCTGTCAGCTCAAATTCACGAATCGTATCGAGGTAGTTCTTTTTCTTTTCAAATGCTTCGGTTTCCTCCGACGATTCTGCATTGCGATGCTCCTTCAGCCGTTCGAAATAATTGTTGCACGCCGTTTTGAATTCCTTCCAGAGCTTGTCCGAAAATTTGCGCGGAACATGGCCGATCTGCTTCCATTCTTCCTGGATCTGCTTCATGACCGGTGTGGTTGCCGCAAAATCCTCGCTGTTTTCAAGTTCCTGTGCTCTGGCTACAAGCGCTTGTTTGCGGCTAAGATTATCGTTCTGGTCTTTTTTGATTTCCTTATAGAACGAATTCTTGAGCGCATTGAAATTCCTGACGGCATTTTTAAACGATGCCCATGTTTCTTCATTGACTTCATTCGGAACACGGCCTGCAGAAAAGAATTCCTTCCGCAGCGCTTCAACTTTGTCGATCTGTTGCAGCCATGCACTGTGTGAGCCGACTTTTTCCCGGCTCAGCTCTTCGATCTTCTCGATTATGCCACGTTTGCTCTCGAGGTTTTTCTGCTCGATCTCGCGATGCTTTGCATGAAGCTGCTCGCGTTTGTCGTGCATTTGTCGTGTGATTTCGCTGAACCTGTTCCAAATTTCCTCCCTGTGTTCCTTAGAAACTGGACCAATGTCTTCCTTCCAGATCTTGTGCAGCGCCTGGAGCTCGCGAAACGCCTGATTGATGTCGTTCATTTCAAGCAGTTCCTCCGCACGTGATATCAATTTCAGCTTCTGCTCGAGGTTGTGTTTGAAATCCATATCGCGGGCTTCGCGGTCGAGATGGAGGTAATCATAAAAATTTTCCACGTGGAAATGGTAATTGTTCCAGACGTGGTTGTATTTGTCTTTTGGTATCGGACCGGCATTCTTCCATCGCTCGCGCAATTCGTTAAAATGCTTGAGCGTATCCTTGATGTTTTCCTGCGGATTGATCAGATTCTTGATTTCTTCTACGATGGCTAGCCGGTTTTCGAGGTTCGTCTGCAAGCTTGACTGCATCGTTTTGAAATGCGCATTCTTTCTGTCGCGGAATTTTCCGATCAGATGGTCGAAACGGGTTTTTAACGGGTAATTGTAGTGAAAATCTTCAGTCGATTCCGGATTCTCATGATGGAATTTTTCGCGCTTCTCGTCCATCAATTTGTGATACTGCGCCATGAACGATTTGCGGATTTCCTCCACGTGGCGTTTCATCGAAAGCGCGTCATCACCGGAAACGATTTCATCAAGATGCGAAACCAGATCATCCATCGACATCGCATCGTAGTCATGCGTTGGTTCGAGGTTCGAGCCATGTCCGTGTTCACTGTCGCTTGCATTCGAATTTTCAATCGCCGCAACAGCATCGTAAATTTCATCCTCGGCTGCTTTTAACCGATCGTGTTCTTCGGTATCTATGATTTCGACGTGGTGAATAAACTCCGCCACATCGTCGATATTTTCATTTTTTGCGGTCACTTCATCCGCAGTACGGGTAATTTCATCATCATCGGAAACTTGGTTGGCAGGTTCCTCATCTCCATTTGTCAGCAGATCTTCGGGAACTTCTTCGTTTGCTTTGCCTTCCTTGGCAAAAACCTCGTCGATCGATTCGGTCGTTTCTTCCGTGTGATCATCTGCTTTAAAAGATGTTTCTGACTCACCATTGGCAACATCTTCAAAAAACGCGTCAATTCCGACGGGCTGTCCTTCAGTTGCCGAAATAAGCGGAATGTCGTCGGTATTTACAACTTCTTCCGGAACTCGGATCTGCTCCGGATCGACAGGCTGTCCTTCGGAGGAAATTCCGCTTGTTGATTCAGGATTCTCGTCGATGTCAATTGCTTCCTGCTGCGACCTCTCGGGCTGCAGATTTTCTACCGGCTGTCCATCTGCATTTTGCAGGTTGTCATTCTTTTCTTCCAGCATCACTGAAATATTTTTTTGAGTTCGAACGCGAAAGATACTAAAAACCTTGAACGCTGCAAAGGACAATCCGGTAAAGCTGACCTATCACGGCTATTGGCTGCTTTAAATTGCGCGCTGTTTGGATGCGACGAGATAAGGAATTTAGGCTTTTCGATTCCATATTTTCCACGCTTCTTCTGCCTGGATTTCGAGCATTTGCCGTCCGTTTTTGATTTTGGCACCTACTTCGTCGGCTTTAGATAAGAAGAGTGTTTTTTGGGGATTATAAACAAGATCGAATGCCAAATGATGTTCGGTAAGGTGATAGTACGGAATAAGCGGAAATTCATCGACGTTGGGAAAAGTCCCGAGTGGCGTACAATTGATGATCACCGTGTGGTCTTCAAACTGGCGCGCGCCAAGATCGCTGTAATTGAGTTCGCCGCCCCGCGATACAAAAGAAAAGTCTATTTTCAGCTGTTCGAGCGCATAAGCAACTGCTTTCGATGCGCCACCGGTTCCGAGGATTAAAGCTTTCGTATGATGTGGTTCCAACAGCGGCGATATGGAATCCCGAAATCCGATCCAATCGGTGTTGTGGCCAATCAGGTAGTTTTCGAGAAACTCAATGGTATTGACGGCGCCGATCGCTGCGGCATCCTCACTCAATTCATCCAAAAAAATCCTCACATCTTCCTTATAAGGAATAGTGACGTTCAATCCGCGCAAATTGGGATTGGCTAAAATCAGGTGTCTTATTTGTGAAATGTCGCCAATATCAAAATTGACATATTCCGCATCGATGTTTTCCTCTGCAAATTTTGCTGCAAAGTGATTACGAGAAAACGAATAACTGATATTCCTTCCCACGAGTCCGTATAGATCCATATTCAAATGTACGTCATTGAAAAAAAAATCCGGCATTTCTGCCGGATTCACAAACTATTTAAAAACTACTACTTCTTCCTGAATTTTGAAATACAGCTTTGAACTACGCGTTTGTCCCAGATAATTGGGAAAAGTTCCTCTAAGATCGTGTGGTTTTTGAAATTCAAACGCAGCCCGTTGCTTAGATGAAATACCCCTTTTTCGTTTTCCTGAAGCATGAAATATAGTCCTGCGAGGCGGTATTCCACTTCATATTGTTCAGGAAAGTACTCCGATGCCTGCAGCAGCGTTTGTACGGCCGCTTCAAATTCTCCCAGAAACTGCAGAATGTCGACCCAAAACAGCCATGTGTCAATCTGGAAATCACCGTATTCTACAGCTTTTCGATACCCATATTCCGCTTCTTCAAAAAGGTTCATCGCTTTGTTGATCGTCGCATAGCGTTTCCAATACAGATGATTTTCATTATCGATCGCAAGTGCCTTATTGACAAAGAACAATGCTTTTTGATAATTCTTCTGGCGGACGTAGAAGTCGGTTATTGCGATCCAGCCTTTATCCAAAAGCGGATCTTCATGAACTGTTTTGTTGTAATATTTAAGCGCTTCCGATTTGTTGCCTAACTTTTCATAACATTTTCCAATTCGAAGCAATGCATATGATGTCGGGTCGTCAAGCTCAAGGGTACGATTGTATGATTCGATTGCTTCCCCGTATCGTTTCAAACGCTCCAACGCTTTTCCTTTTTCCATAAATGCACCGACGAAATCCTCATCGATGTATGTCGCGAATTCGAATGCGCGAACCGCATTTTCGTAATCTTTCAGTCCGTAATACAGGCGGCCCGACTGATGCCAAGCGATCTCACTGTATGGGTTTTTATCAATATACTTTTTAAGGTATTCAATAGCTTCGGTGTTCTGATCAAGGAATTCAAAGCAATAGACAACATTGTAAAGTGCCGACTGGTCTTCAGGTTCTTCCTCAAGGCATTTGATGAAATTTTCCTTTGCCTGCTCAAGATCATCCATGAACAGGTATTCCATGCCTATAAGGTTATAGACATCCGCGAAGTCATCGGTATATTTAAGTGCGGTCCGCAGGAGTTCAACCGCTTTTTTGTGGTCGTCCCTTTTGGAATAGATATTTGCTTTCTGGATATAGATCTCTTCGTTGTGCGGTTCGAGCGCGAAAAGTTCGTTAAGGAGCTTTTCAGCCTGGTCGAGCTTGTCGTCGTAAATAAGCATCTCAACCTGTACGAGCTTCAACCCGGTAGATTTTGGATGCTGTTCGAGCGCAAGTTTAAGGGCTTTCTTGGCGAGTGATGCTTTACCGCTGTCGAGATAGTGAAGAATGATCTCCTCAAACTCCTCGGAATCGAAAAAGAGCACTTTGTTGGTTTTCAACATCGACTCGAATTTCGAAAGGGATAAATTATAATCTTCTTCTTCGTTGCTGAGTTGCATACTAATAGTGTT
>CBDUBP010000033.1:0-14744 GCA_965365415.1 uncultured bacterium
TTTCTTCTTTTGGTTTTGGAGTTTTGTGACCTCTTTTATTGTACGTTGCCATTAAATTCTTATTTGTGAGCCGCAAAAATAAAATTTTTATTGATATGCAAAGGCCGAAGATTGGGATTTTTTCGATAATTTGCACCACGTGCGGCGCGGCCTGTCATACGCCCGCTTTTCTTCGATAAATCTTTCAGCCAGCGGCACTTTCGATGTATCTTAAACGCATTTCCCTGCTCAATTATAAAAATTTCGACGAGGAGTCATTCGATTTCGACGCGCACGTCAATTGTTTTGTCGGACGAAATGGTGTGGGCAAGACCAACGTGCTCGATGCGATCTATCATCTGGCCTACGGAAAAAGCTATTTTAATCCGATGTCCGTACAAAATGTCAGGCATGGAACGGAATTTTTTGTCATCGATGGTGAATTTGAAAAGGACGAGCGGAACGAACAGATCGTCTGCAGCCTGAAAAAAGGGCAAAAGAAAATTTTAAAGCGAAACGGCAAGGAATACGACAAGCTGTCGGACCACATCGGTTTTATTCCGCTGGTCATCATCTCGCCGTCCGACCGCGACCTGATTACCGAAGGCAGCGAGACACGAAGAAAATTCATCGATCAGGTGATTTCGCAATTGGATTCGAATTACCTGCGCGGCATCATACAATACGAGAAAGTGCTCCAGCAGCGCAATGCATTGCTGAAGTATTTTGCGATCAACCGGACGCACGATCAGGAAACGCTCGACATTTACAATTCGCAATTGTCGGATCTCGGCACGCCGATTTTTGAAAAACGCAAATCTTTTCTGGGGGATTTCATCCCGATCTTTGAAAAACATCATCAGTCTGTTACGGGAAATGCTGAGGAAGTCGGTTTGATCTACCAAAGCCATCTGCACGACCATGCGTTTATCGACCTGCTGCACGATCATTTTACGCGCGACAAAATGCTTCAGTATACCAGCGTCGGAATACACAAAGACGATCTTTCTTTTGAGATCGGCGGGCATCCGATCAAGAAATTCGGAAGCCAGGGCCAGCAGAAATCATTTTTGATCGCGTTAAAGCTCGCACAATTCGACTTTGTCAAAAAAAGAAGCGGCGAGAAACCCATACTTTTGTTCGACGATATTTTCGACAAACTCGACGAAAACCGCGTGTCAAAGATCGTAGCGATGGTAAACAACGATGAGTTCGGGCAATTATTCATATCGGATACGCATCCCGAACGCACGGAAGCGATCGTAAAATCGACCCATCAGACCTATAAAATGTTCAATCTGCAATGAGAAATATAATAGCCGCAATTTGTTTTGTTTCAATCCTGACATCATGCAATGGCCAGGAGAAAAATACCGTGAAATCGATTCCGCCAAAAGAATTCGCACAAAAACTTGAATCTGCAAAGAATGCGCAGCTTATCGATGTCCGTACCGCTGAAGAATATGCGTCGCAGCATCTCGACAATTCAAAAAATATCGACTGGAATTCCGGGAACTTCGAACAGCAAGTCGCTTCACTCGATAAATCCAAACCGGTTTTTGTCTATTGTATGGTCGGCGGGCGAAGTAAAAAAGCGGCCGACAAGCTCGGCGAACTTGGGTTTACGGAAGTGTATGACATGAGTGGCGGGATCATGAAATGGAACGCCAAAGGATTGGCCAAACCTGCCACGGGCGGGATGTCTGTTGAGGAATACCAATCGATCACCAAAGGCGATAAAGTCCTTGTGAGTTTTTTCGCCGAATGGTGCGGACCGTGCAAAAAGATGGCGCCATACATGAGCAAACTGGAAAGCGAGGTCGACGGGTTGAAGCTGGCGCGGATCGATGCCGATAAAAACAAAACGATTGTCAAGCACATGAAAGTCGACGAACTCCCGACGCTTATCCTTTATGAAAAAGGCGAACTCAAATGGTGGCAATTTGGATACATTTCCGAGAACGATCTTAAAAACAAACTCAAATGATAGAAAAAGATTCGCTCCAATTCCTTGAAGACCTCAAGCAAAACAACAACCGCGAATGGTTTTTGGCCAATAAGAGACGCTACGAAAAATACAAGGAAAACTATCATAATATCATACGTCGGTTTCTTGATGAAATGATCAAGATCGATCCGTCATTAAAAAATCTCGACATCAAGGACTGCTCGTTCCGCATCAATCGCGACATACGGTTCTCGAAGGACAAATCGCCATATAAAACCCATATGGGAATCTGGATGTCGGGCGGACAGAAGAACACCAATCTTGCCGGATATTACGTTCACATTGCCAATGGCGAAAGTTTCTGCGCAGGCGGCGTCTATCATCCCGAGCCGGCCGATCTGAAGAAAATCCGAAAGGAAATTGCATTCTTCCATGAGGATCTGGAAAAGATCGTCGGCGGAAAAAAATTCAGGGATACATTCGGCGACCTCGACCGGAATGAGGAAAACATGCTTAAATCGACCCCGAAAGATTATGAAAAAGATCATCCGGCAATCGATTTCCTGAGGTTGAAATGGTTTACGGCATCCACAAAAATCACTGATAAAGAACTTCTCGACAAGAATTTCGTTGCCAAAACTGCCGGGAAATTATCCGCATTAAAACCATTGAATGACTTTTTAAACCGCGCGCTGACAGAATAATGGAAATACTTCACAATCAATCGCTCAAAAATTACAATACGTTCGGGATCGATGCAAAAGCGAAGGATTTCGTCATCGCGCATACGGCCGATGAGCTGCGCGAGATCTTAAATGAAAACCGTGGACGTGAGATCTTCGTGCTTGGTGGCGGAAGTAATATGCTCTTGACGAGAGACATTGAAGCATTGGTTGTTCATATCGCCATCAAGGGAATGGAAATCGTTTCAGAAGATGACGAGCACGCGCTCGTAAAATCGATGTCGGGTGAAAACTGGCATGAGTTCGTCCTGTATACGATCTCGCAAAATCTTGGCGGACTCGAAAACATGTCGCTTATTCCGGGGAATGTGGGCACGACGCCCATCCAAAACATCGGCGCGTATGGAACCGAGATCAAGGATACCATGGTCGAATGCGAAGCGATGGAAATTGCGACCGGCGATGTCAAAAAATTCACACGTGAAGAATGCCGTTTCGGATATCGCGAAAGCATTTTCAAAAACGAGGCGAAAGGAAAATATATCATTCTGTCGGTCACGTTCAGACTGACGAAACGCAATCATAAGATCAATACTGCATACGGCGACATCCAGAAACATCTTGCCGATGCCGGAATTTCGGTTCCCGGATTGAAAGATGTCAGCGATGCCGTGATCGCGATCCGCAAAAGCAAACTGCCCGACCCGAAAGAACTTGGGAACAGCGGAAGTTTTTTCAAGAACCCCATCGTTCCAAAAGACGTTTATGAAAAGGCAAAACAGGAATATCCCGAAATACCGCACTATCCGGTTTCCGACGATGAAGTCAAAGTTCCTGCAGGCTGGATGATCGAAAAAGCGGGATTCAAAGGCTTGCGTTTCGGAGATGCGGGCGTGCATAAGAACCAGGCACTCGTACTTGTCAATTATGGAAACGCGACCGGTGAGGAAATACTTGACCTTTCACGGAAGATCCAGGTGGCGGTTAAGGAGAAATTTGGGATTGATATTGAGGCGGAGGTGAATGTTGTTTGATTTAATTTGAAAATTTGGAGATTTGAAAATGATAGGTTTCCTCAATAATTCTCAAATTCTCAAATTTTCAAATTCTTTCCTTTTCTATTTGTACTTTTGCACGCGTTAAAATCCCATCCCTGTGATACTTGACATTATTCTCTGCCTTTTCATTTTTGTTGTCGTCGTACAGCTTGTGTATTATGTGGTGATTTTTGGAAAGTTTGCCTTTGCCAAGCCACAGCCCGGCAACCCAAAAAGGATTCCGATCTCGGTAATCGTCTGCGCCAAAAATGAGGCGGAGAACGTTGCTAAATTCGTTCCGCTGCTCGCCGAACAGGAATATCCTGATTTTGAGATCGTGCTGATCGATGACGCGTCGACCGACAATACGCTTGAACTTTTCGAAGGGTTCGAAAAACAATATCCGAACATTAAGCTGGTGAAAGTCGAAAACAACGAAGCATTTTGGGGAAATAAGAAATTTGCATTGACGCTTGGAATAAAAGCGGCGAAAAACGAGTACCTTCTTTTTACGGATGCTGATTGCCACCCCGTTTCAAAAAACTGGATCCGCGAAATGAGTTCGCAGTTTACGATCCAAAAGACGATCGTTCTCGGATATGGCGCATACGACAAGCTTCCGGGATTCCTCAATAAGATCATCCGTTTTGAAACTTTGCTTACAGCCGTTCAGTATTTTTCCTGGGCCAAGGCAGGCCGCCCTTTTATGGGTGTCGGACGAAATCTCGCGTACAAAAAGGAGGAATTCTTCAACGTCCGCGGGTTTATGGATCACATGAAGATCCGCTCGGGCGACGACGATCTTTTTATCAATCAGGCCGCGAGGGCAAAAAATACGACCATCTGCTATTCGCCTGACAGTTTTACTTACTCCGAACCGAAGAAGACTTTCAAGGACTGGTTTACGCAAAAACGCCGTCATGTATCAACTGCCGGACACTACAAACCGTCGGACAAGACGCAGCTTGGAATTTTCTACGCATCGCAGTTGCTGTTCATTTTGCTTCCGATCATTTTATTGATTTTCCTTCATCAATGGATCATCGTAGTATCGATGATCGCCTTCAGATATTTATTTTGCTGGATCGTACTCGGGTTATCGGCCGGGAAACTTCGCGAAAAAGATGTGATGTACATCTATCCCGTCATCGAATTTGTGCTTATCTTCACACAACTCAATGTGTTTTTCGCGAACATCTTCTCCAAACCCGTGCATTGGAAATAAATGAATACATAAAAAAAGCAAAAACAGGCGACCAGGCGGCATTTACATTCCTTCTTGACTCTTATTGGAATGAAGTCTATGGATTCATGTTCAAACGAACCGGAAACGAAGCCGACACCGAAGACATCGTCATCGAAACATTTGCGAAGGCTTTTGATAAGATTGCCGTTTACAACCCGCAGTATCAATTCAACACGTGGCTGATCGCAATCGCGAAGAATGTCCACATCGACATGCTCCGCAAACGTAAATCCGCACTTTTCATCACTGACGAAGAAGACCGCCAGGCTTACAACATCCCTGACTCAGCATTGTCTGCAGAAGACGAACTGATCAAAAAACAAAATCTTTCAAGCCTTTTGACGTGCATCAAGCAATTAAAACCGCATTATCAGGAAGTCATCCAGCTTCGTTATTTCCAGGAGCTTTCCTACCAGGAAATCGCCGATGAACTGCGAGAGCCACTGAGCAATGTCAAGATCAAACTCTTGCGTGCCAAAAACCTCCTGGCCGACATCATCCGCAACGGCCCCGACATCCATCGATAAATTTCTTAAAATTTATACAATTTATTAGATACATTTCAAGTTATGTGTTAAAAGCTAACGTATGAAATGAAGATACTTAACCAATTCAATTTGTCATGTCAAATGTTAGTATCTTTCAGAAAAGCTGGACCGACATCGTGTTCGAAGGGCGCAATAAATCTTACGGCGCTTACCAGCTGCGGAACGAAAATCCGCGTACGACTTTAACCGCATTATTCCTCGGACTCACAAGCCTGATCGCGATCGGCGGCATTCTTTTCCTTGTTCAGGGCATTAAAGATGATGTGGTCATTACGGCACCAGTATTCGATGATCCTATTGTGGTTACCACTTACAATTATCAGCCGCCACCGCCTCAGCAGCCCGCGGGAAATTCACTTCCGGTAGAAAAGGAAACTGAGAACAATGATGAAAAAGACCTTGTCGATCCTGAGATCGTATCAACTGATCAAGCTGAGGATGTGAGGACAAACCAGGAAACCAGGGATAATGTTCCTCCAACCTCCGGTGAGAGTGAAAATACAAATCAAAATACAGGCGCAACCGGAGGCGGAAATACGGGAACGCAAACTACAACGATTCCGGCGCCGCCTGCAGGACCGGAAATTGTTCCCACCTACAGATTGGATCGTTTACCGGAATTTCCGGGCGGAATCAATAAGTTCTACAAATATATCGGCAATAATTTCGAGCGTACGGATGTCGGAAATTCAGGTGCCAAAACAGTTCTTTTATCGTTTGTGATCGAGCGTGATGGAACGATGACCGATATCAAAGTGATCCGCAGCGCCGGGCCGGAAATCGATCGTGAAGCGTTGCGCGTGCTGAAATCGCTCAAGACCAAGTGGAGCGCAGGATTAAAGGACGGCGAAAAAGTCAGGACGCTTTACACCCTTCCGATTACCGTCAACGAAATGCAGGATTAGGCCTTCTTGACAAATTCAGTCCGCAAAACCATCGCCGTTTTATTGACGCGGCAATCGATCTCCGCAGGATCGTCGGTCAGCCTGATATTCTTGACCATCGTGCCACGCTTTATCACGTCCGACGATCCTCTTACTTTAAGATCCTTGATCACAGTTACCGAATCGCCATCTTTTAAAATGTTGCCGTTGCTGTCTTTGACTTCCATGGAGTTTGGTTTTCGGCAAAGATAGTGAGAAGCGCCAGAGTCGCAAAGATCCAAAGCTCCAAAGCAAAACGTTGATATGTGGATTTGTTTATTTGTTTATCTGGGAAGCTGCCTTGCACGAATCAACAAATCCTCAAGTCAGCAAATCAACTAACTATTGCTATCTTTGCAATTCAATTTTCCAAGATGGAAACAATCCTCGATACACATACTGCGCCGCGCGACGCCAAACCCAAATGGCTCAAGGTAAAACTGCCGATCGGGCAGAAATATACCGAGCTTCGCGGACTTGTCGATAAATACAAGCTCAATACGATCTGTACTTCCGGAAGCTGCCCGAATATGGGCGAATGCTGGGGCGAAGGCACGGCGACGTTTATGATCCTGGGCAACATCTGCACGAGGTCATGCGGATTTTGTGGTGTCAAAACCGGCCGTCCTGAAACGGTCGATTGGGATGAACCCGAGAAAGTGGCGCGTTCGATCAAGATCATGAATATCAAACACGCGGTCATTACAAGCGTCGACCGCGACGATCTGAAAGACATGGGTTCGATCATCTGGTACGAAACCATCAAAGCGATCCGCAGGATGAATCCGCAGACTACTTTGGAAACATTGATTCCCGACTTCCAGGGCAATGAGCGAAATATCGATCGTATCGTAGCGGCCAATCCGGAAGTCGTTTCACACAATATGGAAACCGTCCGCAGGCTCACGCGCGAAGTTCGGATCCAGGCGAAATACGACCGAAGCCTGGCGGTTTTGAAATACCTCAAACAAGCCGGAATCAATCGTACAAAATCCGGGATCATGCTCGGTCTGGGTGAAACTGAGGAAGAAGTCCTTCAAACCATGCGAGACCTTCGCGATGCCGATGTCGATGTGGTGACGATCGGCCAGTATCTCCAGCCATCAAAAAAACATCTGCCCGTAAAGGAATACATCACACCTGAACAGTTCGCAAAATACGAAGCAGCCGGAAAGGAAATGGGCTTCAGGCATGTCGAAAGCGGCGCACTCGTACGAAGTTCATACAAGGCCCAAAAGCATATTTTATAGTATGGCGTTGCCTGCGGCCCGCGCTATCCGCAGTACACGGTACTTTGCTCCTATCGCTAACGCATCCAACGCAGCATACGGGTTTTCAACATTTTAAGCACTCGTTAGTTAATGAAAATCAGAATTGCAATCAATGGCTTTGGCCGCATCGGACGAAATTTGTTTCGCCTGCTCATCGATCATCCATCAATTGAAGTCGTTGCCATCAACGACATCGCCGACAACCGCACGATGGCGCATCTTTTAAAGTACGACAGCATCCATGGAATCCTGCATCGCGAAATCAGTTTTGATGTTGATTCGATAATTGTCGACGGAACACCGGTAAAATTCTTCCATCAAAAAAACATTGCCGATATCGACTGGAAATCTGTTGATGTTGACATTGTTGTGGAATCCACCGGAAGATATAAGCTGTACGAGGAAATCAACCAGCACATTTTGTCCGGTGCCAAGAAAGTGATCCTTTCGGCTCCATCCGAAACCGACCGCATCAAAACCGTCGTTTTCGGCGTCAATGAGAATATCCTCGACGCCACTGAAACAATCATCTCCAACGCGAGCTGTACAACAAACAATGCGGCGCCGATGATCAGGATCATCGATGAACTTTGCGGGATCGAACAGGCGTACATTACGACCGTCCACTCCTACACAACCGATCAAAGCCTGCACGACCAGCCACACCGCGATCTTCGCCGGGCACGCGCGGCATCACAGTCGATCGTTCCGACAACGACCGGCGCTGCAAAAGCGCTGACGAAGATCTTCCCTGAAATGGAAGGAAAAATCGGCGGAAGCGGGATCCGTGTTCCTGTTCCCGATGGCTCACTGACCGACATCACATGCTATGTAAAACGCGAAGTTTCGATTGACGAGATCAATGCGGCGTTTTTGAAAGCTTCGAAGAACGAACTCAAAGGCATTTTGGACTATACGGAAGATCCGGTTGTTTCCGTAGATATATTGGGCAACCGTCACTCATGCCTTTTCGACAGCCAACTGACATCTGTCATCGGAAAAATGGTCAAAGTCGTCGGTTGGTATGACAACGAAATTGGCTATAGCTCAAGGCTTATCGACCTCATTATTTTGTCGAGCAAAATATAATTGTATATTCGCCTGTAGAAATTTTCCTATGGGTGTGAGGCTGTTATTACTGCTCTTTATCCTGATATCCCAAATTGCTTTTTCACAGAAGAAAAGCGAGAATGTGGATAGCATGAGCTATTATATGCAGCGCGCGAATTTTTACGCCAATGTCAACGATTTTAAAAGCGCGCTCGATTATTCGCGGCTTGCGATTGATTACTCACACAAGAACAGCCTTGTCCGCAGCGAAGCAAATGCGACGGCCTTACTTGCTACTTTTTACTTTGAATTAAAGAAATACGACGATGCGATCGAGAACTTCGAGCGCAGCATCAGGCTTTACAGTACATTGAAACCTTCTCCGGAGCAGGCATTCGCGTACTACAATCTGGGCCTGAGCCACATGGAAAAGGAGAATTATACCCAGGCCGAAACAAATCTTAACCGCGCAAAATCTATTTACCAGGCCATAAAACTTCCCGACGCGATCGAGCTGATCAACCTTCAAAAAGCGATCGTTTATAAAGCCAAGGGGAAAAACAAGATGGCGTCGAACATCTTCAGTACGATCATCGCCAAGCCCGACAGCGAGGATTTTTACAAGATCAAGGCGGAAGCATTATATCAGATCGCCGATATCGAAGCCTCTCAAAACCGGAACAATCTCGCGGTCAATTACCTCAAGCGCGCACTCGAATTAAATTCGAAGACCAATAATATCGATCTGAAGGCGAAGATTTACAAATTGATGAGCGACATTTATGAAGAACTGTCGGACATCAACAGTGCGCACGCTTTTTTGAAGCAGCACATCAAAATCAAGGACAGCATTCAGACGATGACGATGGAACGGCTGGGTTCCGAAGATTACAACAAATTCAAGGAAAGCGAGCGATTGAAGACCATCGAACAGATGCAGCAGGAAAACAAGCGCCAAAAGGAAGCCAACCGTTTTGCCAAGGTCATCAGCATCCTCGCTATTGCGCTCATTTCAATCCTGTCATTGCTGAGTTTGTCGCTTTACAAGAACAACATCATCCGGAACCAGTCGAATTTACTTTTAAAGGAAAAGAACAACGAACTCCAGATCGCAAAGGACAAAGCTGAAAAAGCGTCAAAAGCGCGAGCGGAATTCCTGTCGACCGTCAGCCATGAACTGCGCACGCCTCTTAATGCAATCAATGGGATCACGCATTTGCTTCTCGAGGAAAATCCGAAGGAATCACAATTGAATTATCTGCATTCATTGCAATTCTCAGGGAATTACCTGTTGACATTCATCAATGAGATTTTGGAGATCAACCGGATCGAATCGAGTACCGTCGTTGCAGAATCGATCAATTTCAATTTGAAACTTCTGCTTGAAAACATCCAGAATTCGTTAAAGGAACTGGCATTTAAAAACAACAATAAATATGTGATCGAGATCGATGATTCGATTCCCGATAACCTGATTGGCGACCCGACGAAACTGTCGCAGATTTTCATCAACCTGATCAATAATGCGCTCAAATTCACAAAAGACGGCGAAGTAAAAGTGACGGCCAGGATGACGAACCTCGATGAAGACAAAGTTTCCGTGTTCTTTATGGTTGTCGATACCGGGATCGGGATTCCCGAAGACAAGCAGGAAAGCATTTTCGACAGCTTTGCGCAGGGCTCGATAGAGATCAACAGGAAATATGGCGGAACGGGTCTCGGACTCAACATCGTCAAGAAGCTGATCGACATTCTCGACGGCACGATCAAACTCGAAAGCCAGGTCGGCAAAGGATCGACTTTTTCATTCTCACTGAGATTCAGACTTGGCGCCGAACAGCAGCCCATCGACAGCAATCTCGACTATGACGAGGATATTTTCGTCAACAAAAAAGTTCTTTTGGTTGAAGACAATAAGATCAACCAGATGATCACGAAGAAAATGCTCGAAAACAAAAAGATGATCGTGGAGATTATCGACAACGGTGAAGACGCGATAGAAGCGGTCAAAAACAACTATTTCGATTTGGTGCTGATGGACGTCCATCTTCCGGGAATCAACGGTACGATCGCGACGCAGACAATCAGGACATTCGATGCCCATATCCGTATCATTGCACTGACCGCGATATCACTCAATGAAAACCGTGAAATGCTTTTATCATACGGGATGAACGATGTGATCACAAAACCGTTCGACCCGAATAATTTTTACAAGGAGTTGTCGCAGAATGTTTAAACGCGGGCGATGAACTCACGTATCAGCTGCCGCACTTTCGGCTCCGCTTTCCTTGCTGCTTCCAAAACCTCCGCATGCGTGATCGTTCCGATGCTTTCCTCGCTTCCCATATCGGTGATGACTGAAACTCCTAAAGTTTCAAGTTCCATGTGCCGCGCGACGATGACTTCCGGAACGGTCGACATCCCGACGCAATCTGCTCCCAATGCTTTCACCATCCGGTATTCGGCAAGTGTTTCGAATGTCGGGCCTTGAAGTCCGAGGTAAACGCCATCTTTGACATCGATTTCCAACTCATATGCAATTTCTTTAATCTTCTTGATCATCGCACGGCTGTACGGCTCGCTCATATTGACGAAACGCGGACCGAGACGTGAATCGTTCTTCCCGCGAAGCGGATGTTCGGGCATCATATTGATGTGGTCTTTGATGATGACGATCGAACCAACTTTATACTCAGGATTCACACCGCCCGAAGCATTGGACACAATCAATTTTGATACTCCCAAAAGTTTCATCACGCGCACAGGAAAAGTCACTGTATGCATATCATAACCTTCATAATAATGGAATCGGCCCTGCATCGCAACAACATGCTTTTCGCCTATCGTGCCAAAAACAAGCGCGCCTTTATGGCCTTCCACGGTCGACACCGGGAAATTCGGAATTTCCGAATATGGAATGGTGATTTGTATATCGATGTCGTTTGTAAATCCGCCAAGGCCTGAACCGAGAATGACACCGAATTCGGGTGTGGAATTGATCTTAGATTGTATAAAGCCGACTGTTTGCTGGAGTTTGTCCCACATATGAATTAGTTTTTGGTAAAAGTACTGAAGTGTTATATTAAAATCGAATTAAAGTGGTTCATGACACATTTACTGCGTACCTTACATAGTCATTCTTTAAACCAAATAACATGGAAGCGCTAATAAAAATGGTCTCGGAAAAAACCGGGATTTCCCACGAGCAGGCTGCGACTGCAGTCAATACGGTCGTTAATTTTTTAAAAGATAAACTTCCTGCCGGGGTCGGTCAGCATTTGGACACGATCGTGAATTCGGAAAACTCCTCGGGAGGAGGAATCGCAGACAACCTTAAAGACAAGCTTGGAAATATGTTTGGCAAGTAACTAATTGCTGACGAATTGCAAGATCTTTTGATCGAATTCATCCGAAGAAGTCAAAAATTGTGTTGCGATCGGCAAATAATACAGATTCCCGATATTTCGGTTTTGTAACCTGACGAAATCTTTTTCGGTCGTGACGATTTTACGGCCCGTTGCTTTGCGGATGATCTTTTCGATATCGCTGTCGGAAAAGGAATGATGATCCGGAAATACCATCGTGTCATCGCCGGCCGATTTTAAATGATCGAAAAAAGGTTTTGGCTTTGCAATTCCGGCAACGAGCAGTTTCGATTCTGTCCTGATCTCAGAAACCGGAATAGCATGACCCGGCCCGACAATCTCATCATCGTATCCGATTGTGCTGAAAAACAAGGATTGATGACTTTTTGGATTTACCTTCTTTCTTATTTCATTTTGCTTTTCGATGGAATGATCAGTGCATTTCGTAACGATAATCACATCAGCCCGTTTGGCACCCGACGCAGATTCACGCAGATTTCCGGCAGGCAGCATCAGATCGTCAGCGTATAATGAATCATAAGAAGTCAGCAGAATATAAAATCCTGCTTTCACTTTCCGGTGCTGAAACGCATCATCGAGCAGGATGACATCGGGATTTTTTAAATCGATGAGCTTTTGGATGCCGCGACAGCGATTTGCATCGACAGCCACCGAAACCTTGGGAAATTTGCGATGGAATTGATAAGGTTCATCACCAAGGACTTCAGCATCCGAGCTTTCATCGGCGAGTACAAAACCTTTGGATTTTCGTTTATACCCGCGGCTCAAAGTAGCCACGTTATATCGATCGGATAAAAGCCTGATCAGGTATTCGATCATCGGGGATTTCCCGGTTCCGCCAACGCTCAGGTTCCCGACTGCGATGACTGGAATATCAAATTTTGTCGATTTTAAAATCCCGCGATCGTACATGAAATTCCTGATACCCGTTATCGCGCCGTAAACAACGCCAAGCGGCCACAGTAATTTTCGCAGGAAACCCATGTGGCGAAAGTAGCGATTTTTTATCTTTGGGAAAATTCATGACATGAGAATGCTGCTGACGGTTTTTGCATTTTGGCTGATGACGGGCGCTGAATCTTTTGCGCAGTCGACCGAATACAGGCCAATCCTTGAAACAATCCTCCGACATTACTACAAAAATGAAAAAGCGATCTACAAAGGACGGAACCAATTGCTTTTTACCTTCTGCGAAAAGGTAAACAACAACGAGGAGATGCACGAAACGATCAATGATCTGAAGCTTCACGCAAATGTTTCATCGACGCTGAAAAAGCAGATCCAGGCAAATACGTCGGCGGAAGCGTGGCAGAAAGAACTCGACGAGATCTTTTCGTCGGATGAGAAACTAAAGATCAAAGTGAACGCATGCCTGTCGCTCGAAGAATACCAGCAGCGACAAATCAAATCCCAGGTCAACAACCAGCGGCTGATGATCGTCAGCAAACCATTATTCTTCCCTGATAAAAAAACCGCGCTTGTAAAAGTCGTATTTTACCGAAGCATCGAACACAATAACGGAAGCGTGCTGAAAATGGAGAAAGTCGATGGCAAATGGACCATCACCGAATTCCTTAATTCCTGGTCAACCTGATGAAAATAAAAGAAGTCATTTCCGTCCTTGAAACCATGTCGCCGACAGCCTATGCGGAAGACTTTGACAATGTGGGCCTGCTGATAGGCGACCGCGAAACCCAATTGACCGGAATTCTGGTTTGCCATGATGCATTGGAACCTGTCATCGATGAAGCCGTTGAAAAAAATTGCAACCTCATCGTTTGCTTCCATCCGATCATTTTTTCGGGGATGAAAAAGATCACGGGAAAGAATTATGTCGAGCGTTCGGTCATCAAAGCGATTAAAAACGACATTGCGATCTTTGCGGTTCATACCGCGCTCGACAATCATATGGATGGTGTCAACAAGATCTTTTGTGATGCGCTTGGGCTCCAAAATCCGAGAATCCTGATTCCAAAGCCTAATTTCATCAGGAAACTCGTCACGTATACCGTCCCGGAAAATGCTGACAAAGTCCGCAATGCATTGTTTGAAAATGGCGCCGGCACTATCGGGAATTACGATCATTGCAGTTTCAATTCGAAGGGATTCAGCACGTACAAAGGCAACGACGACAGCAATCCGGTCATTGGAAAGAAAGGCGAACTCGTGATCGGCGATGAAGTCAGGATCGAGGTCACATTTAAAAAACATCAGCAGGATGGGATTCTGAAAGCGCTTTTTGAAAATCACATTTATGAAGAAGTGGCGTATGAGATCTATGAGCTGATGAACGAGCATCAAAACATCGGACTCGGAATGATTGGTGAGTTCGCGACAGAAATGGATGAGATGGATCTTTTAAAATATGTCCGTGAAAAAATGCGTTGCGGAAGCATCAGGCATACGGCGCTGACCGGAAAAAAAATCAAGCGTGTCGCCGTTTTGGGCGGATCCGGAAGTTTTGCGATCAGTCATGCGATTGCCGCCGGTGCAGATGCATTTCTGACAGCTGACCTCAAATATCACAACTTCTACGAAGCGGAAGGAAAATTGCTCCTGGCCGACATCGGACATTACGAAAGCGAGCGCTATACAAAAAACTATATTGTTGAATATCTTAGAGAAAAAATCGCTAATTTTGCCATCGTTTTATCAGAGACAAATACAAAT
>CBDUBP010000034.1:0-14680 GCA_965365415.1 uncultured bacterium
GAAGTTTGACGGTGGACAGTTATCGGCCATGGAGAAAAATCTTCGTGGCATGTATAAGAGGCTGCTCAACTTTACGCTGAAAAGCAAAGCACTGACGGGAGAATTCCGCGATCTTCAGTCGGCAAACCGGGCAACAGAAAAATATGGCAAGGATGTATATTCGTTTGTAAGATGGTCGCCCGAGGAAAGATTGATCGCAACCGCCAACCTGTCATCCAAAAATACAGCGCTTTTTGATTTGATCATTCCGTCCGAAATCATATCTGAATGGCAGCTTACTGACGGCGGATATAAAATGATCGACCAGCTTACGGGTCGCAAGTTTACATTGAATGTAGTTGACGGAACAGGAAGCGTCTCAATTGGGCTCTCGGTCGGCGGATCATATATCCTCAAGTTCTAGGCGAAGCAGAAGTTCATCGTCTTCACTTCAATTCATAAATGTCCAAGCCCGTCGTGACATAACGCATCAGATATGTTTTGCGTAATCGATCATTCCCTGAAAATCGACTACGATAGCGGGTTCATCACCCACAGTCCACGCATCATGGCCCGAAGGCAAAAGAGATACATCGCCCGGCCTGCAGTCAAATTCGGTTCCGTCATCCATAACTATGTGAAGGATTCCTGAAACATGGTATTGGAAATGCGGCGCTTCGCAGCTGTGCGTTTTGGCTATCGGCTGGACGGATTCGGACCAGCGCCAACCAGGTTCAAAGATTCCACGGCCAATCATCGCTCCGCCGATATTGACCAGTTCAAGCCTTCCCTTTGGGAATTCGCGTACTTCATCTGGATTGTCAAAATTTTTACACTCGGTTTTTGACGTTTTGTTTAAGATAGTTTCCATGTTGATATTATTTTCATACAAATAACGTCATGAAAATCGACATGTAATTGTATATTGGTCAGTACTTTATGTATAAATTCACGCATTTTTCCGCAACGCCAGCGGAGAGAATCCGGTCCGTTTTTTTACAAAGTGCGTAAAATGCGGCTGATCGTCAAAATTGAGATAATAAGCAATTTCAGATATGGATTTATCTGTAGAAACCAGCTGAACCTTTGCTTCGAGCAACAAGATATCATGAATGATCTGTAATGGCGAACGGCCGAATGTTTTACCTACCGCCTGCGAGAGATGGCGCGGCGATATATGGAGCAAAGCCGCATAGTCATTTACGGTGCGAGTGGCCATAAAATGTTTTTCGACCATCAGTTTAAACCGGTTCGCCAACTGTTCATGCCGTGTCAGGCTTTTGGTCAGTTCCTTGACATGGAGCCTATAAATTTCACGAACGCGCAAAAGCAGGATCAGGATCAGGTTGCACAGCAGGTCATTCCTTTCTGTGGACGAGTCTTCATATTCGGCAATAATATTCCTGAAAGCCGTCTGTATCAGAGTACTTTCACTTTCGCTGAGGTTGATGATATGCGGCGCATCAAAATGAAAATAGGGAAATTGCTCATGGAGCGGCCTTGCCAGCTGTGACTTAAGGAATTCCGATTTAAAATGGATGCAATAGCCCTTGCAATCTTTGATATGATCGCTTGCATAAAGCATGTTTTCAGGCACTATTACGAGGTCGTTTCGATTCAATTGCAGGTGATCCGCACCAATCCTGACGTCGTGTTCGCCATCGAGCAAAATATAAATCAGGTTGAATTGCCGCCGCAATGCCGGGATCGTATCGCAATTTTTGTGTTTGTCCTCAAGCGTTCCGGGCATGACCATCAAATCAATATCGAAAGGCCGTGAATCGCCGTTTATCAGCCGTTCAAACATTTCAAGCGATACGATGTTCAGGATATCATTCTTTTTGCGTGATGGAATGGCGTGATTCTTCATTGCTAAAGCATTACGTGGAAGTATGCACCACGGTAATTGTAAAGCTACTAAAACAATTTGATTTTCAGCGCTTTAAACGAATCAACTGGACCGGCCGGAAAATTATTTACGCCGAAGTGCCCATCGCAGCATTAAAAAGCCAACAATCCCGGATAAGGCCGAAGCGACCAGAATGGCCATTTTTGATGCGTCGATGATTTCGCGGTCGTCAAATGCAAGCAATGTAATGAAGATCGACATTGTAAAACCGATCCCGCCCAAAAATCCGACTCCCAGAAGGTTAGTAAAACTCATTCCTCGCGGCAACCTGCACAGATTGAACTTGGTCGCAATGAACGAAAAAAGCCAGATTCCCAGTGGTTTTCCGATAAACAATCCAAGAATAATCCCGGTGCCGGCGGCTTCAAACAACGATCCGGTCCATCCCGGTTTTATGACGATCCCGGTATTTGCAAGCGCAAAAAGTGGCAGGATCAAAAATGCGACGGGCTTGTGCAGGAAATGCTGTAAAATATACGATGTCGACTTTTCATCACCGTTTCCGAACGGAATCGCGAATGCCACTAAAACACCCGTGATGGTTGCATGTACGCCTGAATGAAGCATGAAATACCACATAGCGACTCCAAAAACGAGATAGGGTATGAGGTTGCGGACCTTAAGGCGATTCATGACGAGCATCGCTGCGAAGATTCCCCCGGCGACTGCAAGGTTGGCATATTCAATCGTATCAGTATAAAATATGGCGATGACAAGAATCGCCCCGAGGTCATCGATAACAGCAAGTGCGGTCAGGAAAATTTTTAATGCTACAGGAACACGGTTTCCCAATAGGGAGAGAATTCCGATTGCAAAAGCGATATCGGTTGCCATTGGAATCCCGGCGCCTGCCTGCGTTGGAGTTCCATGGTTGATCATCAGGTAAATGGCAGCCGGAACAACCATCCCGCCAAGCGCACCAATGATCGGCAGCGATGCGTTTTTGATATTCGACAACTCGCCAATGTAGATCTCGCGTTCAAGTTCGAGGCCAATCAGCAGGAAAAAAATGGCCATCAATCCATCGTTGATCCAGTATTCCGAAGGCTTGCCGGCGATTTCGTAATGCCAGATGCCCAGATATTCATGCTGCAATGCCGAATTGGCCAAAATCAGTGAAATAATGGCTGCAAATACCAGCAGCAATCCTCCGGATTTTTCACTCTCAAAAAATCCTTGAAACAGTTTGGTCATTTTCATAAGCAAAAACGCCTTTTCAGGCGTCTATTTTTTGATGGTTTGTTTGCGGTCGGGGCCGACGGAAACGATTTTGATCGGCACTTCGACTTCAGATTCGATGAATGAAATATATTCCTTCAATTCCTGCGGAAGTTCATCGTATGAACCCATTCCGGTCAGGTCGGCATTCCAGCCATTGAATTCCTTATAGACAGGCGAAACATTTTCCGGCTCTATATTATATGGCAGATGTGAAATTTCCTGCCCGTTATATTTGTATGAAGTGCAGACTTTCAGTGTCTTAAAACCTGACAGCACGTCGCCTTTCATCATCATAAGCTGCGTCACGCCATTGATGCGGATCGCATATTTAAGCGCTACAAGGTCGAGCCAGCCGCATCGTCTTTGACGTCCAGTAACCGAGCCGAATTCATTTCCGACTTTGGCCATTGTGGCACCGATCTCATCGAAAAGTTCGGTCGGGAACGGACCGCTGCCGACACGGGTTGCGTAAGCTTTGAAAATTCCGTAGACCTCTCCGATCTTATTCGGAGCGATCCCAAGGCCTGTACATGCTCCGGCTGCAGTTGTATTGGATGACGTGACAAATGGATACGTCCCGAAGTCGACGTCGAGCAATGAACCCTGAGCGCCTTCGCAAAGGATTGATTTTCCTGATTTTTGTGCCTGATGCAGATATTCTTCGCTGTCGATGAACTGAAGCTGTTTGAGCGATTCTATCGCCTCGAAGAATTCCTTTTCAAGTTCGGGAAGGTTGTATTGGATGGCGACATCGTAGAATTTGATCATCGCCTGGTGTTTGTCGGCAAGCGTTCGGTAACGGTCCTTAAAATCTGAAAGTTCGATATCGCCGACGCGGAGCCCGTTGCGACCCGTTTTATCCATGTATGTGGGCCCGATTCCTTTTAGCGTCGATCCAATTTTTGCCTTTCCTTTTTGTGCTTCGGACGCAGCGTCGAGCAATCGGTGCGTAGGCAGGATCAGGTGCGCTTTGCGTGAAATGAGCAATCTCGATTTGACGTCGATGTTGAATTTTTCCAACCCGCCAAGTTCTGATTTAAACACAACCGGATCGATTACGACACCATTGCCGATGATATTAATGGATTTTTGGTGGAATATCCCAGATGGAATCGTGCGAAGAACGTGCTTGATGCCATCGAATTCCAACGTGTGCCCGGCATTTGGGCCGCCCTGGAAACGCGCGATGATATCGTATTTTGACGTCAGTACGTCGACAATTTTACCTTTTCCTTCATCACCCCATTGGAGTCCAAGCAATAAATCTACAGCCATGTTAATTAATAGTTGACAATTGATAGTTGATAATTGGGAGACTTTTTAGGCGAGCTGAAATTTCCCCTTTGAACAAATAAACTCGTGATGGAGTGCGTGAGGGGTTGAGGCATCCCGATAGCTATCGGGAGAGTGCAGCCGAAGACCCGGCCGCAGTGCAGCGAAGGGCACGCCCTAGGCCTGATCATCCTGCTCATCATTTTTCGCCGTTTTCCTGTTTCCGTACAGATAAAGCGAATGATTGTGGATCTCGATATCGAAAATCTCCTCAATGGTTTTTTTGATGGTCTGGATGCGCGGATCGCAGAACTCGATGACCTCGCCGGTATCGGTCATAATGATATGATCGTGCTGTTTGTCGAAATACGATTTCTCATAATGCGACTGGTTTTGGCCGAATTGGTGTTTGCGCACAAGCCCGCAATCCAGCAGCAGTTCGATCGTGTTGTACAACGTCGCGCGGCTCACACGGTAGTTTTTGTTCTTCATTTTGATATACAGGTTCTCGATATCAAAATGTTCCTCGCTGTCGTAGATTTCCTGAAGAATGGCGTAGCGTTCCGGCGTTTTGCGGTGGCCCTTGTTCTCGAGGTATTTCGTAAAAACGTTCTTTACGATCTCCTGGTTCTTGGAATTATCTACGGAAATGAGTGTCATGTGGCAAAGATACGAAAGAGTGACCAAGCTCCAAAGCAATTGACAAGTGATAAGTGATAATTGAAAATTGAGCTGCCACTGTAAACTCTAGACTGTCAACTTAATTATTAATCATTAAATGCATTATTAATTAATTGTCAACTGTCAATTATCAACTGTCAATTTTTATAAACCCTCGTCACTTTATCAACCCCATCAATTTTCTTAATGTTATCGATAAGCTTTTTCAAAATGGTATTGTTCTGGACGATGACCGCAACCTGACCGTTGAAAATTCCCGCTTCGCCGCTTAGCGAGATGCTTTGGATATTGACGTGCATGTTGTTGGAAATGACCTTTGTAAGCTTGTTCGTGAGTCCGAGTGTATCCATTCCGGTAATCTTTAAGATCGCTTTGAACTCCTGCTGGGTCGAGTCGATCCATTTTGCCGGAAGGATTCTGTAGGCATAATTTGATTGCAGGCTGATCGCGTTTGGACAGTCTTTTTTGTGGACTTTAATTCCTTCATTGATCGTCACAAAACCGAAAACTTTATCGCCCGGGATCGGGTTACAGCAGGTCGACAGCGTATAATCGAGTTTGTCCTGCTCCGGCCCAAAAACAAGCATGTCGTAATTGTTGCTAAGCTGCTGGCGATGAATGTCCTCGCTTGGCGCGGCATGCGGGCGGCGGATCCGGTTTTTGAAGAAATTGATGAACGTATTATTTTTTTGCGCCGCGTAATCCTTGAGCTGCTGGTTTTCGATCGCCCCGATTCCGACACGGTAAAACAGGTCGAGGCTTGTTTTGAGCTTGAAGAAATTGACGAGTTCGTTGATGACCGATTCGTTGATCGTAATCTTAAGATGACGAAGTTTCCTCGTCAAAAGTTCGCGTCCGTCCTCGGCGATTTTCTTGATGTCTTCGTTGAGGACGTTTCGGATCTTATTTTTAGCTCGTGAGGTCGTCACATAATCGAGCCAGTTGATCGTAGGTTTTTGGGTAGGCGAGGTGATGATCTCGACCTGATCGCCGCTTTTCAATTCATGGTTAAGCGGAACGAGTTTTCCGTTGACGCGCGTTCCACGGGTCCGAACCCCGATTTCAGAGTGGATGCTGAACGCGAAATCGAGCGAGGTCGCACCTTTCGGCAACGATTTAATCTCGCCTTTTGGAGTAAATACGAAGATTTCTTTCGCATAGAGGTTCATCTTGAAATCCTGAACAAAATCGACCGCATTGGTTTCCGAGCTTTCCAGCGCTTCACGCAGAAGGTTCAGCCATACGTCGAGGCCGCTTTCCTCAGTCGCACCCTGCTTGTATTTATAATGTGCGGCGTAACCTTTTTCGGCAATTTCATCCATTCGCTCACTCCGTACCTGGATCTCGACCCATCGGCCTTTCGGACCCATAACGGTGATGTGGAGCGCTTCGTAGCCTGTCGATTTGGGAGATGAAATCCAATCGCGCAGACGGCTCGGACTCGGGCGGTAATGGTCGGTGACTATCGAATAGATCTTCCACGCGATGAACTTTTCGTCGTGAGGATTGGATCTGTATACGATGCGAAGCGCAAATTTGTCGTATACTTCGTCAAAACTGATGTTCTGCGTACGCATTTTCCGCCGGATCGAATAGATCGATTTCGGGCGGCCTTTTATCATATATTCGATTCCTTCAGCGTCGAGAGATCCTTTTAGGACATTCGAAATATCCGTAATGTAGGCGTCCTGTTCTTCTTTCGTTTCCTTGATCTTGCTGACGATATCGCGGTAAACATCGGGTTCGGTATATTTGAGTCCAAGGTCCTCAAGCTGCGTTTTGATATTGTAGAGTCCGAGCCTGTGCGCAAGCGGTGCATAAATGTACAGCGTTTCGGATGCGATCTTGACCTGTTTGTCTTCGGGCATCGAATCCATCGTTTGCATGTTGTGAAGCCGGTCGGCGAGCTTGATCAGGATTACGCGGACATCATCATTGAGTGTCAGCAGCATTTTACGGAAATTTTCCGCCTGCACCGAAATGTTCATGTCCTTTTTGACCTGCGCGATTTTGGTCAGACCTTCGACGATAAGTGCCACTTTCGGACTGAACTCGCGGGAAATGTCTTCGATGGTGACTTCAGTATCCTCAACGACATCATGCATCAGCGCGGCTGCGATCGAAGTGGAACCGAGACCGATTTCCGACGCGACGATCTTTGCGACAGCTATGGGATGGAAAATATAGGCTTCACCGGATTTGCGCCGCTGGTCTTTGTGGGCTTCCACGGCAAAGTCGAATGCCTTTCGGATCAGCTTTTTATCGTCATCAGAAAGCGTCTGGTAACTGATGCGCAAAAGTTCCTTGTATTCCTGGGCAATCGCCTTGTTTTCCTTCTCTATATCGATTTCAACCATAGCAAACCAAAAATAGGAATTAGATTCATCTATTCAACGCTGATTCAGTTAATTTATTGATTGAAATTCCGCTGTCTTTTCGCTTCGAAAACCAGAATTGCCGCGGCGACCGATACGTTCATCGAGTCGATCAGGCCCTGCATCGGGATCATGACATTCTTTGTAGCGGCGCGTCGCCATTCTTCACTTAATCCCGTAGATTCGGTTCCGACGACAAGCGCCGACGGTTTGCGGAAATCCTGTTCGTGGTACGCGACCGAATCCTGAAGCGTGGCGCAATAGATCGCGATACCTTGATCTTGCAGAAAACTGATGATCTCATCTGTCGACGCCATGGCAATCTGCACGGTAAAAATACAGCCGACACTTGAACGGATGATATTCGGGTTATAAAGATCGGATTTCGGATTTGCGATGATGACCGCATCGAGGTTTGCGGCGTCGGCAGTTCGTAACAGTGCGCCGATATTTCCCGGTTTTTCGGGCGCTTCTGCAACGAGGATCAATGGGTTTTCGCGTAATTTAAGCGATGCCAGATCGTGCTCTTGCGATTTTGCGACTGCAATGATTCCTTCAGTTGAATCGCGATAAGCGAGTTTTTGGTAGACATCGCGGCTGATTTCAATCAGTTCGCCGTTTGTTGCCGGAATGTCGTGTTCGGCAATGATTTCCGGAACGAAGAGAATGGCTTCAATTTCATAGCCTGCATCGATCGCAAACCCGATCTCGCGACGGCCTTCCATCAGAAACAGTCCGGAATTACGGCGGCTTCGGCTTTTTTCCTGAAGCTGCAAGAGTGTTTTGATATACGGATTCTGGACGCTTGTAATCTGTTTCAACGCAAAATTTTCCGTAAAGATACAGGTTCGGACAGAATTGCGATTCGCGTACCTTTGTGTAAACTTTTTCGGATGTTCCAAATAATTGAAATGCTCGGTACGGTTGCGTTTGCGATATCGGGTGCGCTGACGGCGATGGGTAAAAGGCTAGATCCGTTCGGAATTTTTATTATTGCGTTCGTAACGGCCGTCGGCGGCGGGACACTGCGCGATGTGATGATCGGCCAGACACCGGTTGCGTGGATGCTCCATCCCGATTATGTTTACATGATCATCGCCGGATTCGTCCTTGCGCTGGTCTTCCGAAGAAAACTCGACAGGCTGCGGGTTTCTTTGATGCTGTTCGATACGATCGGGCTTGGTGTTTTTACGTTGATCGGACTCGAAAAAGGTCTGCAGCTCGGACTCACACCCGGAATCTGCATCATGCTCGGAACCGTGACCGCTTGTTTTGGCGGCGTGATCCGCGATATTCTGTGCAATGAAATTCCGGTGATCTTCAGGCGCGAAATCTACGCAACGGTTTGCATTGCCGGCGGAATGCTGTTTTTCGGCCTAAAGAAATTATCGCTTCACGACGACATCATTTATCCGGTTACAGCGGCATTCATCATTTTAATAAGGCTGATCGCCAACCGATACCATTGGAGATTGAAGCCGATCGAGCCTTAAACAGGAAAAACTTCTTCTTATCGGTTGTTTACTCATTGAAAATCAGTAAATTGACTTTCTTTTTGTTCGATGTTTAACTTCAATCCGATCATATGAATCCGAATAAAGCATTATGGGAGAAAGGCGATTTTACCCAATTAGCTGCGCACATGCGTGAAAGCGGCGAAGAACTCGTTAATAAAATTGGCGTCACAAAAGGGATGAAGGTTCTTGATCTCGGATGTGGCGATGGAACGACCGCGATACCGTCGGCACGACTTGGAGCCGATGTGCTTGGTGTGGATATCGCTTCAAACCTGGTTGCTGCAGGCCAGCGGCGCGCGGAAGCCGAAGGATTGACGAATATTAAATTTCAGGAAGGTGATGCCTGCGATCTGTCGGATTTAAAAGACGATACTTTTGATCTGGTCGTCAGCATTTTCGGGGCCATGTTTGCGCCAAAACCCTTCGACGTTGCCAAAGAAATGGTGCGCGTCACCAAGCCTGGAGGCCGCATCGTGATGGGAAACTGGATTCCCGGCGATCCGACGCTTGTGGCGCAAATTTTAAAAATCAGTTCGTCGTATACACCGCCGCCGCCCGAGGGTTTTATCAGTCCGATGCTTTGGGGCGTGAGGGAACATGTCGAAGAGCGGTTTGGCAAAGCAGGTATTCCAAAAGAGAAAATTTCATTTGTTGAAGATACGTTTGTATTCGCCGGTCCGATTTCTCCTTCAGAGTATGTACGGATTTTCAAAGAATATTATGGGCCCACCATGAATGCGTTCGAGGCAGCAGACAAATCGGGAAAACGCGAACAGTTGGAAGCCGAATTGGAAGATCTGTTTCAAAAGCACAATCAAGGAGGCGAGAATCGAATGTGGATTCCTGCGACTTATCTAAGGGTAACGGTCCAGTGCTGATCAAAACCACAAATTATTAATTATGAGAAATATAATCCTGCTGCTTCTGTGTTTATCGACTTTTGCCGCCTGGTGCCAAAATGATGAGGAGAAAACAGCTGCATTGCGGGAAATCGACTCGATCTACTCAAAGCGCAAAACAAATATGATTGTCGGCTGGTCGATGATCGGCGCAGGTGTGGTCATGGTGGTTTCGAGTTTCGCGATCAATATGAGTTCAGGCTTTTTGGATAATGATCCGTCCAACAACAGCAAAGGAGTTTGGCTTGGCTATTTAGGCGGTGTAACGGCGTTGGGCAGCGTTCCTTTTTTTATTGCGGCGAACAAGCATAAAAAGGCTGCACGACTCGAATTGCGAAAGCAGGAAATGGTGATTGGCGATAAGAACATCCGATACAATTCCGTCTGTCTGGTCATAGAATTTTAACTCACCCGGTATTTTAGTCGACTTCCAATTGGTAATAGATCCATTCGCGATCTTCCGTTGCGCCAAGGCTTTCATAGAATTTTTTGCCGCGCACGTTCCACGGTGCCACTGCCCATTTGATATGGGTGCAACCCGCAATTTTTGCTTCTTCGCGTAAAGCGTCCATTAACTGTTTTCCTATTCCGCGGCTGCGGTGACGGTCGGCTACATATAATTCCTTCAGATAAATGTATGGCCTGTTCCGCGCGGTGTAATTGATGAAATAATATACAAGCATTCCTGCAATCGCCTTTGTGCTGGCATCTTCGGCAACGATGCAGTAAAAATCTGGTGGTGATTTTTCAAATCCTTTTTCCCTGACAATTTCAGGTGTGATTGCAAATGAATCGATATAATGCTCGAAGACCGCGAGCTGTTTCATCAGCGGAAAGATCTGTCCGATGTCGGATTCCACAGCCTTCCTGACTTCAATTTTCATTTAGTAAAGTTGATTGATTAATGTTAAAGCGCAGGATTCTTAGCGATTCAAATAAAGATATCCAACCAGCGGTTCGCGATAATCGGGATCGTTCAGGTAAAGAATGTAGTAGTAAGTGCCATCAGGTGCGTCGCTGCCGCCGATGCGGATGCCTTTTGTGGTATGACCGTCCCAATCTTCGGAATTGTTATCTCCATCCCAAATCAATCTGCCCCAGCGGTTGTACACTTCAAGCTCGAAATTGACGAAGATATTTCGCAGGCCATCGATAAAAAAAATGTCATTGGTCCCGTCGTTATTTGCCGAAACGTAATTATACACTGTCGGCGGGCAGTTCCTGACGATCAGCTCAAATGTCCCAACACTAAAACAGCTTTCGTTCTCAACACGTACATATATCGTTTTCGGTGTCGAAGCCGCCTGATAATTTGTAATGTTAAGGATCTCATTGACATTCGCTTCGGCATCCTCCATGCTTTCAAAATAAGAAACTTCATGTGACGGATCGCTGCGAACAAGATCATCATAACCTGAAAAATCAAAAAGGCCGCTTGTGAATCCAAGATTACAGGATTCGAGTGGCGGGAGTGGATTGATTTCAGGCAAAAGCAGCAATGTACTGTCGACCGAATATGCATTATTCAGTTCGTTGATCTCGGCAACGGTTCCCTGCCCGAGTCCGGCATCGTCGGCAACAAGCTGGATCGTAAAATCACCAGTTATTGAATCCGGCAATCTGATTGTTACCTGCCCGGGCTCATTTCCACCGACAGGAATTGCGTTTTCAGTGAAGACAGTCGCATGATAAACGCCATCTACATAAACCGAGACCGGCGTATGGCCCGGAAGGATGTCGGTGCTGTTGACATTGTAAACCGTATAATTGATATCGATGACATGTGAATCACAGGCACGGCCGATGTTATCAACGACAACTGTCGCATCGGGAAGCTGGCTGTTCAATTTTGTCACGACGACATTGATCATCACGAAATCCTGTGCGGACGCGAGCGCAATCTGGGCAGTTTCATCGCCTGGCTGGATGTTGTTCTGGATGTCATAGACATCGAGGTCCATATTGTACAGCGTGATCGAATTCGTAAAACTGTTCGTGCCGTTAAAGGCATTGCTGACCGGGTTCAGCGGCGGGTTACTGATCGGGCTTCCGTTGATCGTCAGGATTTCTCCATTTGCGATGCTTCGGTCGCCTTCCCATGCCACAAATCCGATCTTTGCGCCGTCGTTATCGATGACATTAAGGCTGTTAAGCTGAATCGACAATTGGTTGGGAACGCCTTGCAGGCCATCGTAAATATTGATCTGGTTTAGCGGCAATGACGGATTTTCATACACGATGACGATCGCCCATCCCGCGAAATTGGTTCCGTTGATACAATATTCATTCGGATTAAGCCATGGCGACACATCGAATTCGGATAAAGTGTAGGCACCGTTACCGGTTGTTTGCAGGAGTGATGTCACATCGGCGAACGCGCTAAAGAACGGCAGCCCTGTTCCTGAAAATATCAATGAGAATGTACGTGTTGCAGTTAAGTCGGTCCCGTTGAGCTTTACATCAAAATCGCCTGTTCCGGAGCCGGCCCAATACAAATACGCTTTGAAGATCGTATCACCAGCGCCGAGGTTCAGGTTAGCGGTTGAGGTTGTGTTTACCAGGCAGGGATCGTTCGCCCCATTCTCCTGGACATTGAGCGTATTTCCGATAAAAATGAAATCGTATTTCCCGTTTGCCTGATCGTACAGCGCAACATCCTGCGAAAATGCCGTCTGCAGGACGATGAACATCAGGAAAATGAGAATGCGGATTTTTGCGTTCACTGCCTAAAAATGAGGAATTAAAGTTAACAATTAATTTCAAATGCAAACCATTTTACCATGCCGCTCGCCTCGTAACGTATTATTGATTAATTTTCGCTGGTTTAAAATGCGAATGAATTACAACGTCAGGCGATACGAACAAAAAGATTTTGAGCAGTGGAATGCATTCATTGCAGGTGCCAGAAATGCTACATTTCTTTTTGACCGTAATTTTATGGAGTATCATTTTGATCGCTTCAACGACTTTTCACTCATCATTTCCAAAGATGATAAATGGCTGGCCGTGATGCCGGCTCATCTGGACGCCGAAACATTGTATTCGCATTATGGCCTTACATACGGCGGACTGGTTTACGATGACAAGATGAAACTTCCGGTTTTCATTCAAGTCTTTGAAGCAATGCTCAGATTCTTGTCGGAATCGGGAATCGAAAAATTGATCGTCAAAATGATTCCGATGATCTACCATCAAAAACCATCCGATGAAATGTTATACGGATTGTTCATTGCAAATGCGCAGCTGATACGTCGCGATGCGCTTTCCGTCATAGATAATTCACGTCCGCTTCAAATTACAAAAACCCGTCGGGAAAGCATCCGCCGTGGCGTAAAGAATGGCCTGGAAATTCGTGAAGATGCAAATTTTGAACTTTTTTGGAATGAGATACTTATTCCGAATCTTGATAAGAAGCACGCAGCCAAACCTGTGCATTCCTTAGACGAAATCGAAAAGCTACATCGGTTATTCCCCGGGAACATCAGGCATTTTAATGTTTTTCACAACGACAAAATCGTCGCGGGAACCACTGTTTTTATTTCTGATAATGTCGCACACCCGCAGTACGTCTCGGGCCAGGAAGACAAAAATGAACTTGGTTCGCTTGATTACCTGTATCATCATTTGATCACCGACATATTCAAAGACAGGAAATTCTTCGATTTTGGGATTTCGAATGAAAACCAGGGCAGACATCTCAATGAAGGCCTCGTTTTCTGGAAGGAAAGTTTTGGCGCGGGCACCGTCACACAGGATTTCTACGAAGTAATAACTGCCAATCATCATTTGTTTAATACAGTTTTGATATGATTCCGTTTCTGGATTTAAAACAGATCAACCTGCGTTTTGAAAAGCAGTTTCAACAGAAGCTGGCCGATGTATTGGCGAAAGGCTGGTTTATTTTGGGCGATGAAGTGAGAATCTTTGAATCGGCATTCGCAGCCTATTGCGGAACAAAGCATTGCGTAGGTGTTGCAAACGGACTTGATGCATTGACGATAATATTTCGCGGTTATATCCATTTAGGAAAACTGCAGCGCGGTGACGAAGTGATCGTTCCCGCAAATACCTACATCGCAAGCATGATCGCCATTCGTGAAGCAGGTCTCTTTCCGGTTTTGATCGAACCAAATATCGATACGTTCAATCTCGACCCGAAGAAACTTCAGGCACTGATTTCCAAAAGGACCAAAGCAATTATGCCGGTCCATTTATATGGACGATTAACCGAAATGCCTGAAATCATGTCGATTGCAAAAGAGCATGACCTTCTGGTGATAGAAGATGCCGCACAAGCCCACGGTGCAGAATCAAATAGGGGTAAAGCCGGAAGTTTCGGAGATGCTGCGGGATTCAGCTTTTATCCCGGAAAAAACCTCGGCGCACTTGGCGACGGAGGTGCCATTACCACCGACGATGATGATCTCGCAAAGGCGATTCAAATGATCCGCAATTACGGATCTTTCGAAAAATACAAACACGAGATCGCAGGCATCAACAGCCGGCTCGACGAGCTTCAGGCGGCATTCCTCAATGTCAAACTCGACACACTTGATGGCGATAACGAACAACGTCGGAAAATTGCTGAATTCTATCAACATAGCATCACAAATCCTGCTGTTATTCTTCCAAAGCATTACGGAAATGAACATGTTTTCCACCTTTTTGTGATCAGGTGCGAGGAGCGCGACCGCTTGCAGAAACATTTGACAGATCGCGGAATCGGGACACTGGTACATTATCCAATTCCGCCACACAAGCAAAGGTCATTCGCCGAATGGAACGATCAGCGTTTTCTGATAACCGAACAGATCCATAATGAAGTCC